>CAXMLU010000152.1:0-3758 GCA_964194255.1 uncultured bacterium | reverse complement strand
TTGAGCCGGTCGGCGCGGGAGCCGCGGTCGACGCCGGAGCCGCGGTCGATGACGCCGGCGCCGGGAATAGGAAGCGCCGGTGGTGGCGCTCTCGGCGCCGAGGCCACCATGCTCGAAGGCGATCGTGGAAGCGGCGCTGGCTGCGGATCGTCGCCATCGTCGTGGTCGTCTTGACCGTGCTGGCCGGTGCTGCGGTCGGGGCGGCCTACGCGTACAGCCGGCATATCTACAACCGCATCCACAAAATCGCACTGCCCCCGACCCTGACCCGGCACCGCCAGATACCGCTCGCCGGCGGCAGTGGTGGTCCCGGCGGGGGGCCTGAGCCACCGGTCAACATCCTGGTCGTCGGTTCGGACACCCGGTCCGGCCTGTCCAAGACCGACGCCGCGCACTACGGCACCACCACCGATGTAGCCGGCCAGCGCAGCGACACCATCATGATCATGCGCATAGGTCCGAACGGCGCGATCCAGGCCCTCTCCATCCCGCGGGACCTGTTCGTGAAGATCCCCGGGACCAACAATCACGACCGGATCAACACCACCTTCAACACAGGGCCGGCACTGCTCATTCAGACCATCCAGGACGATCTCGCCATCCCGATCGACTACTACGCCGAGGTCGACTTCAGCGGTTTCAGGAAAATCGTCTACGCCCTGGGCGGCATCCAGATCTGCTTTCCCGGTCCGGAGCGCGACAGCTTCTCTGGCCTGAACATCACCCAGGCGGGTTGCCAGATCCTCGACCCCAACACCGCCCTCGCCTACGTGCGGGCCCGCCACCTCGAGATACAGCAGAACGGTGTCTGGGGCTACGACCCCACCAGCGACTTCGGTCGGATGAGCCGCCAACAGGATTTCATCAAACAGGTCGCCAGACGGGCGCAGGCCATGGGGTTGGGCAATCCGCTGCGCCTGCCCAGCATCCTGAGGGCGATACCTGACGCGGTGGCCATCGACTCCCGGCTGTCCTTCAACGAGCTAACCCGGCTGGCTCGGCGCTTCCATCAAGACTCGAATGTCAACATCAACGCCCTGACCCTGCCCGTCACCGATCTGCACGGTATCTACTCGGGCGGGGTTGAGGCGGCGCTCCTCCAACTTCAGGAGCCGCAGGCGCAGACGGTGCTCGATGTGTTCCGCGACACACTCGACAAGTTGCCGCCGGTGCCCCAAAACCGCCCCGGGCGAAACAAAGGCATGGGCTACTAACCCGGCTAAACCGGCGCCTCGACCGTCCAGCTGAAGCGGGGAGGCTTGCGCCGTGGACCGTGCGCGCTGAACTCCAGCGGAGGGGTGAGGTCCTCGATGAGCGCGCCCGGACGGCACATGGCCGTTTCGATCTCGACCAGCGAAGCCAACGCGGGGTCGAGGCCGGCGTCGGCCACCGCCGCCACCCACGCCTGTCCTAACGGGCCGTGCAGAAGCTCCCCGAAGATGGCCGGCAGCGTCTCCGGGTCACCGAGAACCCACGAGTGCCGTCCGCCATTGACGACCACCAGCGCCGCCCCCAGGCGACGGGCGGCGTCTCGCGCCGCGTCCAGGGAGACGGCGAGATCGCCACCCCCGTGCACCACGACGGCGGGTACGCCGGCGGCACCGACCTGATCAAGAGCAGTACGAGATCCGCGGGCCAAGAGGACGGCCAGACCCGGCGCGAGGAGCCGGCCGGGACGGATCGACCGAATGGCCGTCCACGTCATCAGGGATAGCAACTTGGCGGACTGGCCGGGGTCAGTAGCGAATGGCACGGTGGTCGCCGTGTCGACCGCCAGCCGGCCAACCGTGAGCGCCATGCTGGGCGGACAACGTTTCCAGCCCGCGACGGCGTCGTCCCACGGCCCCCCGGCGGCGGCGTCGACCAGAACCAACGCCACCGCCGCCTCCGGCCGGCGGCTGGCCACTTCCAGCACGAGCCGCCCACCCATCGAGTGGCCAAGGAGCACGGACCGGCGGATGCCGAGGTGATCAAGCGCCCCTTCCAGCAGTTCCACGTACGAGTCGAATCTCATCGGTGATCGCCGCGGCAGGGGCGTCCGCCCATGCCCAGCCGTGTCGACGGCCACCACCTTGAAGCCCATCGACACCAGGCGGGAAAGGGTCTGCGCGTAGAGCACGCCCTCGGCCATGAACCCGTGGGCCACGACGAGCGGCATTCCCCGCCCGGCTACGGCCACGCCCACCAGGTGGCCGTTGGGGAGTCGGATGCGATGGCGCGCCAGGCGCACAACCGGCACGCCTCCCGTCGGCGAGGCGTGGCGAGCTACCCGAGAGACGAAAAATGGCTCGATGGCCACCATGATGGCCGAAACCACCCCGCCAACTGGCGGTTGGTCCCCCGAGACCCAACCCTCCCGGCCACCGCTCGGCCGTAGGCTGGCGGTCATGAAGGCCGACCAGATCAAAGAACGACTCCATCAAGCGACCCACCGCGGTCACACCAAGGCGACAGAGGAAGAGCTCGAGGCCGTGACCGCCGTCGTGCTCGCCATCCTGGCCGAAGTGACCACCGAGCTAGCCGCCGTCATCGGCGAGCTCAGCGCGCGGATCGAAGCGCTGGAAGCCGCCGTCGGCACCTGATCTTCAACGCTGGTGGGCGGGGCACCACCACGTGGTCCGACCTCCGACGGTCGCCCGCACGAGCGGCGTCCCGTCCCGCGGACACATCCCGCCCGGGCGTCGGGCGGGCAACAGGTCGCCCATGTGCGATCCGCCCCGCGCCAGAAGATCGTCAAGCGTCGTCCGCAGGTGACGCTGCAGCCGGCGCGTCTCGGCTGGAGTCAGGGAACCGGCCGGTCGAAGCGGCGAAAGCTTCGCCCGCCAGAGGGCTTCGTCGGCCACCAGGTTGCCGACGCCGGCCAGTCGCGTCTGGTCGAGAAGCCGAGCCTTGAGGGCCACCGCGCTCCCCTCCAGCGCCCGGCGCAGCGAGGCCTCGGTGATGGAAAGCGCGTCAGGCCCGAGCCGGTCCTCTAGAGGGTCGAGTTGGACACCTCCCAGCCGGCGGGGGTCACGCATGCGCAAATCGCCGCCGTCCTGGAAGCGCAGGACGAAGCGGTCGTAGCTCGTCTTTCGCACGTTGCTCGAATAGAGGAGGGCGTCGACCCCCGCCGCGCCGTCGACCACCAGCCGGCCGGACATCCCGAACCGCAAGCCGAGCACGGGCCCGTCGCGGTCGGTGTCCAGGAGCAACAGCTTGCCGCGGCGCCGGGCGGAGACAAACTGTCGCCCCGGCAAGATCGACGCCAGCGCCTCGGCCGTGGTTCCCCCCTTCAGGTACCAGGTGTCGTGGGCGTCGACCGAGGCCACCGGCCGGTGCATGGCGGACGCCGCGGCCAAGCGGCGATATGCCTCCACCTCGGGTAGCTCCGGCACGGCACGGCACGGTAGTAGAGCCGCCTAACATCCGCTTCCATGGCCGTGACGGAGAAGACCCGCTGGACCGCCCACTGGGCCCACCTGTACGACGAGGTGGTCACCTCCGGGCTGTGCACCGGGTGCGCGGGATGTGTCGTGGCCTGCCCGCACGACGTGCTCGGCTACGACGACACCAACGGGATCTACAAACCTTTCCAGACCGAGCTCGAGGGCGGCCCGGGCGGGTGCGGTCACGGCGACCGGGGATGCACGTCGTGCACCCGGGCCTGCCCGCGGTTCCGGACGTGGGAATCCGAGATCGACACCTTCTTGTTCGGCCGGGAGCGCCAGCCCGACGAGTTGGACGGCGTGTCCAAGGACATCATCCTGGCCCGCGCCACC
>CAXMLU010000151.1:0-3242 GCA_964194255.1 uncultured bacterium | reverse complement strand
CCAGCGTCAGGCCCTCGTAGTAGTAGAGGGTCAGGACGATCTTCTCCCGGTCGCCCAGCCGATTGATGGCGCCGGCCAGGATCTGCTTCATCTCCTCGACCTCGAAGGCCGCCACCGGTCCCTCGCCCTTGTCGGGAATAGTGTCACCCAGGGTGGTCGACTCCCCCCGGTCTCCGGACCCGGAGAGGACCTCGTCGAGGGCGACGAGGCCGACGAAGGAGATCTGATTGAAGATGTTGTGGAGGTCGGCCTCGGTGATCCCGAGCTCCTGGGCCACCTCCTCGTCCGATGGTGTCCGGAGGAGCTGGGCCTCCAGCTTGGCGTACGCCTTCTCCACCGAACGGGCCTTGGCCCGAACGGAGCGGGGCACCCAGTCGATCGACCGGAGCTCGTCGATGATCGCCCCCTTGATTCGGGCTATGGCGTAGGTCTCGAACTTGATATTGCGGTCCGTATCGAACTTGTCGATGGCGTCGATGAGCCCGAAAATTCCGTAACTGACCAGGTCAGACTGCTCGATGTGCTGGGGCAACCCGACGGACACCCGTCCCGCCACGTACTTGACCAGCGGCGAATAGTGGACGATCAGACGGTCGCGCGCGTCCTGCGAGCCCGTGAACTTGTATCTCGACCAAAGCTGTTGGATGGCCGTGCGCTCTTCGTCGTCTTCCACTCAGCCTCATGCGGGTCGGAACCGGGCCCCTGAGTCGCTGAGTGTAGACCGTCGAGCACGCTCCGAAGTCGCAACACGGGCTCGGAGCGCCACCCAGGCGGGCTCCTGCCCTCGCTACCGAGGTCGGCCACCTCCCGAGCCGTCGCGGATCGTCGCCCGAACCCGAAGACTGTCCCCTCCCCTCCGACGGTGGTCGGATAGGGTCCAGCCAGTGTTTCAGGTCAGCAAGCCGAGCCGGCGGTGGGTTCGCAGTTTCGCTCTTTCGACCGCCGTGGCGTTCGCCGGACTGATGATCTGGGCCCTGGCCATGCCGATCAACGGCTCACCGGACGAGGCAGATCACATGATCAAGGCCTACGCCGAGGTTCACTTAGTGAAGGGTCGGTATTCACCTACAACCAAGGCCAACGTGTTTCGCATCCCGGCCATCTATACAACTGGCGCTCCGTGTTACGCCTTCGACCCGAACAAGCCCGCTAGTTGCGACAAGCCGGGCCACGGCCCACCGCCGTTCCAAAACCTGCCCACTACGGCCGAGGCCTATCCGCCCCTGTTCTATCTGCTCGTTGGGTGGCCGACCTTGTTCAGCTCCGGGCTTCTGTCCCTCTACCTGATGCGGGTGGCCGGAGCTCTCGTCGTCGCCGTACTCGTCGCCCTGGCTGTGCAGAACGTTCGCCGGGTCAGGCTGCCCGGGCCACTCGTCCTCGGTATGACCGCGGCGATAACGCCGGCGGTGTTTTTCTTCGGCGGCACCGTCAATCCGAGCGGCATCATCACGGCCGCCGGTCTGGCCGTGTGGCTCGGTGGTTTGGTGCTGGTCCGCGGAGAACACGTCCACCACATGACCCTGGCTGTGTCCCGTGTCGGCGCCCCCCTGTGTCTCCTCCTGCTCGTTCGGCGTGACTCGGTGTATTGGGCGGCCATGATCATCTTGAGCCTCGTCCTGCTCACCCCGCGGGAGAGGTGGCGAGGGTTGATCCGGTGTCGTGCGGCGTGGGCATGGGCGACGGCGGCCGTCATCTGCATCGCTCTGCAACTGTTGTTGTGGGGCGGTCAATACGGCTACGAATTCGTGTCGTCCAACGGTCAGTCACACGGTGGAAACTTCTGGGGGGCCGTGGGCAGCGCCGAGAACATCGCGCGCGCCATCATGGGCGGGACACTGGGTTGGCTTGACGTCGATCTCCCGTTTCCTGTCCTCTACATCTTCGTCGTAAGCACCGGATTCCTCGTTGTCTGGGCGCTGGGATTCGCGTTGAAGCAGGTGGCGCTTACCCTCGGCGCGATGACCGCTATGGCGATCGCCGCGCCGTTGGTCGTGGGCTCCTTCAGGTATCCGTACTTCCAAGGTCGCTACATGCTCCCGCTCACGGTCGGCTTCCCTGTCGTCGCGGCGATCGGCATCACTGAGGTCCTCGAGCCAAGGTTCTGGCGGCAGCGTTTCCTGCTCATCCTGTTTCCGCTGTTGTGGTTGGCCCAGGTGTTCTCGCTGGCCCAGACCCTCCGGCGATTCACTGCTGGCGCGCAGAGGAACTGGTGGTTTTTTGCCAAACCGCAGTGGGAGCCCCCGATGGCCTCGCCGACGGTGCTGCTCGTCCTGTTCGTTCTCGCGGTCACTGCTCTGTACGTTCGCCTGTACTCCCTCTCACTGCAAACACCCGGTCAGGTGGTGTCGGTTGCTCCGTCCGGGCCGAAGCCGCGCCGTCAGCTCACCGTGCCTGTGGCCGAGCCAGCTGCTGTCGGCCTCGCTTCTGTCGCGGCAGGTACCCACCCCGACGTCGAAGTCTTCGATCAGGAGTTGTTCGAGCCAGCTCCGGCAAACGGAGCGGACCATGTCGGTCTTGAGACGGTCATTGGCGCCGATCTCGACGTCAAACTCTTCGATCAGGAATTGTTCGAGCCTCCTCCGCTGAACGGAGCGGACCGCGACACGAGCGCTGAACAGCAGCGAGGAATGGCGTAGGCGACTCAGCGCATTCGGGGCGGGGACCTGCGCTCCCACCATCCCGGACCCCTGCGGACCAGGTCGGCCTCCTCCAGCCGGTGCAAGCACCTCGCCACCTCCACCGGGCCAATTGAGGTGGCGGCGATGATCCTGGCCGTCGTGGTTGGGCTCCACTCGACCGCGTCGAGCACTTGACGCTCGCTGGAGGCCAGGCCACGCCGGACCACGGCGGCCGGCAACGCCACCTGGTGCTGGAGGCCGAGCCAGTCCAACACGTCCGCCGCACTTCGCACCGGCGCCGACCCATCCGCCAGCAAGTTGTTCGACCCCGTCGCAGCCGGATTTCGCACCGAGCCGGGCACGGCCATCACCTCCACCCCGCGGGCCAGCGCCTCATCCACGGTGAGCATGGATCCTCCTCCCGCATGGGATTCCACCACGACCACCACTTCGGCCAACGCGGCGAGGATCCGGTTCCGCGCCGGGAAGCGCCAGGTGTCGGGAGGCAGACCGGGCGGGGTCTCGGAGAGCAACAGGCCCGTCTCCGCGACATCGCGCCACAGGCCGGCGTGGCGGCGCGGATAGGGCACGTCGACCCCGCGAGCCACGACGCCGACCGGTCCC
>CAXMLU010000150.1:0-9597 GCA_964194255.1 uncultured bacterium | reverse complement strand
GGGCGGGGACCGCCTGGCGGGACGTGGAGCGCCGGTTCGGTTCGTTGGATGCCGCCCACGGCGTGGAAGGCCTTGTCCCGTTCGCGGCGAGGGTGATCGCTGTGGTGGCCGCCGCCGCCGGGCGCTGGGGCCCGGCACCGGTGATGGTGGTCGCCCACGACGCGGTGAATCGGGTGGTGCTCGCCGGTCTGGTGCCGGCCGTCGGCGAGGCTGACGGGGTGTCGCAGCGCACGGGCTGCTGGAACCGTTTGGAGTGTCGGGACGAGCGCTGGTCGGCTCCGATCGTTGATGCGGTGCCTGATGACGGCCAGCGCCCCTGACCCGCCGCCGGCCGCGGAGGCCGGCGCCTCGCACGTGTTGCGCAACCGGGGTGTGTTGGGTATCGGGCTGGGCAGCTTGTTGTCCGACACCGGCCACGAGATGGCGACCGCCGCCCTGCCTGGCTTCCTGCGCAGCCTGGGGGCGCCGGCCGCCGCGCTGGGCGCCATCGAGGGGGTGGCCGACGCTGCGCTGTCGGCGTCCAAGGCGGCCGGCGGGGTCGTCGCCGACCGGCCCGGCGTGGAGCGCAAGGCGGTCACCGCCGGCGGCTACGCCCTGACCGCGGCCGGCCACGGCGCCTTCGGGTTGGCCACGGTCTGGCCGGTGGTGGCGGTGGCTCGGGCGGTGTCGTGGATGGCCAGGGGTGGTAAGGCCCCGGCCCGTGACAGTCTCCTGGCCGGTTCGGTCGCCGCGGAGCAGTTGGGCAGCGCTTTCGGGGTGGAGCGGGCCATGGACTCGGTCGGGGCGATCGCCGGGCCGCTGGCCGCCGCCCCGCTGATCGTGGCCGTCGGCTACCGCTGGCTGTTCGCCGTCAGCATCATCCCCGGCCTGCTGGCCGCCCTCGCCGTGCTCGTGCTGGTGCGGGAGACGCCGAGATTGGTGCGATCCTCGCCGGAGGTGGTCGGGTCGATGCGGGCCTTGGCCGCCACCCCCGGACCGTTCCGTCGGCTGCTGGCTGGCGTCGGCCTCTACGGCCTCGGGAACTTCTCGGCCACCCTGCTCATCCTGCGGGCCACCCAACTCCTGGCCACCCACGGACGCTCCAACACCGGCGCCGCGGCACTGGCCGTACTGCTCTACGCCGCCCACAACGCGGCCAACGCCGCGGTCGCCTACCCGGCCGGCGCCATCGCCGACCGCCTCGGGCGCCGCAGCGTGCTCGTCGCCGGCGTCGTCCTGTTCGGCTCGGCCTGTGCTGTCTTCGCTCTCGGTTCGGCCAATGTGGCCGTCCTGGCCGCCCTGTTCGTGGCCGTCGGCGCCTCCACCGGGCTGGTCGAGACCGGCCAAGGAGCCCACGCCGCCGAGTTGCTCGACCCTTCGGTGCGCGGACGAGGGTTCGGGCTGCTCGGCCTGGTCGAAGGCGTCGGCGACCTCGTGTCCAGCGTGGTAGTGGGCGTCTTGTTCACCGTCACCAGCCCGGCCTGGGCCTTCGCCTACGCCGCCGTGCTCTCCGCCACCGGCGCCAGCGTGCTGCTCGCCGAGCGGCCCGGGAGGTCCCATGTCCAGCGACCGTGACCCGACCGGCCAGCACCGGCTGCCGATCGACCCCGACCTGGCCCCCGCCGACCCGACCCGGCCCTCGACCGCCCAACAGCCGGCGGCCCGGTCAGCCGGCCGGGCCCGGCGGACAGAGCCGTCGGTGCTGGCCGCCATCGCGCTGGGCGGCGCCCTCGGCGCCCCAGCCCGTTACGGCGTCGCCCAGGTCATCCACGTCGCCCCCAATACCTTCCCCTGGGCCACGTTCTGGACCAACATCTCTGGCAGCTTCGCCCTCGGTCTCCTCTTGGCGTTGATCCTCGAGCGGTTTCCCCCGACCCGCTACCTGCGGCCCTTCGTGGCCACCGGGTTCCTCGGCGCCTACACCACCTACTCCACCTTCGCGGTCGAGACCGACCTGTTGATCAAGAACGGCCACGCTCAGATCGGGCTCGGCTACGCGGCGGCGAGCGTGGTGGCAGGCTTCGCGGCGGTATGGGTCGGCATCTGGGCTGCCCGGACCCTCCCAGTGCGGTATCGAGGAGGCAGAACATGAAGCTCGAAGGCCACCAGAAGCGCCTCACCATCTTCATCGGCGAGTCCGACCACCACGGCCACACGCCCCTGGCCACCGAGATCGTCCACCGCGCCCACCGCGCCGGCCTGGCCGGCGCCACCGTGTTCCGCGGCGTCGAGGGCTACGGCGCCAGCAATCACATCCACACCACCCGCATCCTGTCGCTGTCCGACGACCTGCCCATCGCCGTGATCATCGTCGACACCGACGAACGCATCCAGACCTTCCTGGCCGACCTCGACGAGCTCATCACCGAGGGCCTGGTCATCATCGACGACGTCCAAGTCGTCAAATACGTCGGCCGCCCCCCCGGTACTAAACCGTGAGCCCGCTCGCCTGGGTCGCCTTCGTCGTCGCCGCGGCCGTCGGCGCCCCGCTGCGCTACGCCGTCGACGGCCTTGTCAGCGACCGCGTCGAGGGCGCCTTCCCGTGGGGCACCTTCGCCATCAACGCCAGCGGATCGCTGCTCCTGGGTCTGCTCACCGGCCTCGCCCTCTACCACGCCTTCCCCAAGACCCCCAAGGTGATCCTGGGCACCGGCTTCTGCGGCGCCTACACCACCTTCTCGACCTTCACCTTCGAGACAGTGCGCCTCGTCGAGGAAGGCGCCATCGACGAGGCGTTCCGCAACGCCCTCGCCACCCTGGTCACCTGCGCCGGCGCGGCCGCCGTCGGCCTCGCCCTCGCCGCGCTCTGACCGTCACGGCCATGCCCGAACCACCCCGACCGACGCCACGCACCCTGCTCCTCGTTGCCGCCTGGGGCGGGGCCACCACCTTTATCGCGTACCTCGTCTCCGGCGGCTCCATCCCGATCTTCGTCGCCGCCCTGCTCGCCATCGGCATCGCCCAACGCGTTATCGCGGTGCGCATCGCCCGACGCCGGGGTCACCATCCGCCTCGCTGGTGGAAGACCTGAGAACCGCCGACCGGCGCGCCGGGTCAATCGGAGCGAGGGACACCTCGGATGGCGTCGACGCAGCCAGACCGATGTACATGGGTTGTGGCCAGTGTTGTGCTGCTCCTCTTCGGCGTCGCCGGGGCCATCCTGCGCCCCCGCAACATCCCGGCCTGGGTCGGACCGACCGTCGCCGCCGCCGTCGCAGTGGCCCTCGGGACATCGCCGCACCCCGGCAGCCTGTTGCGGCCACTGGCCGCGCCCATCGCCTTCTTGCTGGTCGCCGTCCCGCTCGCCGCCCTCCTCGACCGTGTCGGCTTCTTCGCCGCCGCCGCCCAGGTGCTCGGCCAGGGACGCCACCTGGCCCTGGGCCTGTGGGTCCTCGGTGCCGCCGTCACCACCATCTTGAATCTCGACGCCGCCGTGGTGCTCCTCACTCCGCTGTATGTGCGCATCGCCCGACGCTGCGGCCTCGACCCGCTCGCCCTGGCCTTCCAACCGGTTCTCCTCAGCTGCCTGGCCTCCAGCGCGCTGCCGGTCTCGAACCTGACCAACCTCATCGCCGCCTCAGCCCGACACCTCCACAGCACCGACTTCCTCACCCACCTGGGCCTGCCGTCACTGGCCGCGACCACCGTCGGCTGGTTCGCCTACCGCGCCACTGTCCACCCGGGGACCCCGACGACCCCCGAAACCGGCACGGCCGACCGACACGCCCTCGCCGTGGGCGGCGCCGTAATCGCTGCGGTCCTGGTCGGCTTCATCGTCGGCCCCGGCATCGGGCTACCCGAATGGGCGGTCGCCCTCACCGCCGACGTCGTGCTCGTCGCCGTTACCCGCCACCTACCCGGCCACGACATTCCCTGGGGCACGGCACTGGTCGCCGCCTCCCTCGGCTTGCTTGCCGGTGGCGCCGCCACCCACCTCGGCCTGGACCGTCTGCTCTTCGGGTCCGCGAACCTCGACCTGCTTCGCATCACCGCCGTCTCCGCCGTCGGGGCGAACCTCGTCAACAACCTTCCCGCCCTCCTCGTCGCCCTGCCCCACACCGGCGCCGGGATCTGGGCGGTGATGCTCGGCGTCAACATCGGACCTCTCGTCCTGGTCACCGGCTCGCTCGCCGCCCTGCTCTGGCAAGCGTCTCTGGCCCGACTCGGCGTCCCCGTCACCGCCGACCAGTTCGCCCGCGTCGGGGCCCGAGTCTTGCTGCCGGCTCTGTCCGCCGCCCTCGTCGTCCTCGTCGCCCTCCGACCACTCGTCGGAGGTTGAACGGGGTCTCGAAGCCGCTTCGCCGTGGCCGCGCCGGCGGCGGCCGGCCGGGCGTAGTTCTGCCGGCCGGATGCCGTCAAGCCGGGGTCAAGGGCGGCCGGCAGGCCGTCCCGAGGGACCGAGCGCGGCGAGGTCCTTGACGCTGGCGGCGGTCAGACCTCGCCGCGGCCGGATCATGGTCCTGGCCCCGCCAGCTCTGCTGGCGGGACTTGTCCGCGCCGCTTTTTTTGAAACGGCCGCCGGTCATTGAGTGATGCGCCCACCGCGGGCCTCCGGCAGCGTCCGCGTCATCGTGGCGGATGCACCCCGCCTCCCGCATGAAAGGCCCCGCGACCCTCCGCTGCGGGCGCGACGACCGCTTCCGGTACCGACGGCGACGCCTCCTGGTCTGGGAGGAGGCGGGCGACGTCGTGCTGGATCGCTGCTCGGGCTTACAGGCCGAGGTCGATGCCACGGTCGGGTTGCGGGGGTCCCGGGGGATCGAGGTTGGCGAACCTCCCAGCGCCGAGCCTGACGGCGAGCTCGCGATCGGGCACGGCGGCCTGCGGGCTGCCGGCAGACCGGACTGCTCGCTCGACGAGGACTTTGAGGTCGTGGACGGCCTGGGGGTGTCGGTCGATCGCGCTGCGGACAAGGCGTTCGAGGTACCACTCGGCATTTGGGGGCGGGGGGTGGTCGATGGTGGTGTCGACGTGTTGGGCGAGCGCTTGCCAGGCGTTGCGTCCGAGGACGTGGGCGGGCGGGTCGCCGAGGAGGTCGCGGAGCATGGCGCCGTCAGGATGCCCGGCGGCGGGGTCGAGGACCCGTTCGGGTCGGGTGCTGTCGAGGGCCTGGGTGACGGCGCGCAGATTGTGGCGTAGGTCGCGGCGCGGGTCGGCGATCGCGGTTTCGGCGTGGGCGCGCGCGGCGACGGCGGCTCGCTCGACGTTGACGTTGTCCTGGGCGCGGGTGGCGTTGCCCGTGGCCCGGTCGACGGCATAGTCCGCCGCCGTCACGCCCTCGGTGGCGAGGGTGGTCTTGTTGCGCCGCCCGAAACGACGCGCTTCGGCGTCTTGGAGCTTCCGGTTGGCATTGGCGCGGAGTTGGGTGGCGTGCCGGAGGATGGCCTGGGCGTTGTGGAGGGCTTGCTCGGCGTAGTCGAGTTGGGCACTGCGATCGGCGGGCAGGCTGGCGTCGAGGCGGCGAAGCTCGGCGCTGAAGGTGACCCGCGCCGTGCGCAGGCGGGCGGTGCCGTAGGCGAGCGGGTCGCCTTGGGCGACGGCGGTGGCCACAGTTTGGGCCCAGTGGCGGTCCAGTTCGATCCGGGCGTCCGCGACCCGGCTGCCACGCCAGCCCTCACGCTGCACCCAGCAACGGTGGTCGGCGTCGGCTGCGGCCAGCCGGCCGGTTTGGGCCCCCAGGTCAGCGGTGGTGGCGCCGGCGGTGGCGAGGTCGCGGCGGGCCCGCTCGGCGGCCTGGTGCCAGCGGGCGCGCTGGTCACGTCCGGAGCGGCGGAGCGCGGCGACCGGGCTCACGGCCGCCGCCTGGGCGTTGGCGTGGTCGACGCGGACCTGGGCGTCGGCCATCGCCCTCTGGGCGCCTTGGAGTTGCTCGCGAGAGCGGGTCAGCCGAGCGGACACATCAGGTGGGGCGGCCGCCAGGACCGCGGTGTGGACCGCGATCTCTGCGGTGAGTTGGGCGTCGAGGACGAACGGGTCGTCGTGGACCGCGAAGGTCTTGAGCGGGGCGCGGCCGGCGGCGTCGAGGACCTGTTCGGCACCGGTGCGATCATCCGCCACGCGTCCACCCCAGTCGCCTACCGGAAGGCGACGCACGTTCCAGGTGTGCGTCTCGACCCGGGCACGGGACTGGCCGACATAGGCGGTGAAGTTGTCCAACGCGCCGCTGCCCAACAGGTGCACCCGGTCCCAGGTGCCCCCTTGGGCGCCGTCAACTGTGCGACACCAAGCGTGGGAGATGTTGGGACGCCCGCCGCCGGCGACCCCGGCGACGAAAGCGGCGGGCAGGAGATGGTCGCGGTCGCGGTCGTCGGTGACGGCCAGTCCCTCCGGGGTCACTGTGGTGACCGTCAGTGCCGTCCCGTTCGCCAGCCTTGTCCCGCCAACCTTGAGGTTGGCGTGGAGAAGGACGCGGTCGCCGGCCTGGTAGCAGCGAGCGTCGGCCCCTCCCCACGCTGGGCCCTCCAGCGCCGCACCGCTGATCTTGGCGTGTTCGATGAGCCGGCCCCGGATGCGGTCGGCCACGTCCTCACAGTCGGCGTGCGACACCGCCAGGCCGACCACTCGACTAGTGCCGTGGGCGAGGATGTCGGCGGCTACCGCGTCGGCCATCCCGTCCCGTGTTGCGAGCGGTGTCGCCGCTTCGTGCTCGAGGCCGGCGTCAGTCCGGATGGTCTGGGAGGCGGGCAGGTCACCGTCGCGCCACGCAGCCAACGCGGCCCGCTCGGCCGGGTTGGTTTGGCGGCGGTTCTCGACCAGAACGGCGGCAGGGATCCGCCTGTCGGCACCCAGTGCGGCGACGTCGGCGGCCAGCCCCCCGGCGCGCACCGCCTGGGCTTGGCGGACATCGCCAAGGCACCACAGTTGCGCCCCGTCGGCCTCGGCCACTGCGGCGAGCACGACGTCGGCGTCGGCTGTCGCCGTTTGGGACAGCTCATCGAGAATGATCACGGTGCCCGGCGCCAGCGGCCGGTCGGCCAGATCGATCGCCAGTCGGGCGATCGTGACTGACGGGATGCCGACATCGCCAAGCTCGGCGACCGCCCGGTTCGTCGTCGCCACGCCCAACACCGGGCGTTCACCGGCGACGGCCGCGGCGGCCGCCGCGTGCGCGGCGGTGGTCTTGCCGAACCCGGCCGGGGCGATCAACGACCGGATCGCCGGCCCCGCCCCGCACAACACCCGCACCGCGTCGGCCTGGTCGCCGCCCAGCCGGTCGGCCGCAACGGCCCGCTCGATCACGTCGGCGTCCAGGCCTGGGACGGCCCGGCCGATGAGCTGGCCAATGCGATCGAGGACCCGGTGCTCCAACGCCAGGTGGGCCGCCGTCGTGAATTGCGGCGGGGTACGCACCGCGTCGGCCGGCTCGACACTCAAACGCGCGACATGCTCGGAACCGAGGAAGTCGGCTGTGATCGTCTCGATGTCGGCGATCGTGAGCCGGCCGGCGCCGGCCGCCGCGACCCGTTCGAGGACCTGGGCCTCCCCGAAACGGGAGTCGTTGGCGCACAGCCCCGTCTCGGGGTGGACCAGCGCGTTGGCCACCTCGTCGAAGGTGAGTGGCCGCCGGCCGGTGACCCGGCCGAGCACCGCGTCCTCAACGGCGGCGGTGGCGCCGAGGCCGACCGCGGTCGCCTCCTCCGTCCACCGGTCCCGGAGCCGTTCGGGGGTGAGGGAGCGGTCCTTGTCCGGGCGGGTAGCCAGGGAGGCCAGATGATCGGCGCGCATCCGCTCGACCGCCGTCTGATAGACGCCGCCGGAGCGCTCCAGGTAGGCCTCGATCTGCGACGTCCGCTTCGAGAAGCGGCGCAACTGGGCCGGGGTGAACCCGACCATCTCGCGGGTGCCGTTGCGGTCCGGACCCCACTCCACACCAAGTTGAACCGTGAGGATGCGGCGCAGCTGCTCTTGATAGACCGAGCCGGCCGGCTTCGCCCACCGGTACAGGACGGCACCATCCAACGTCGCATGTGACCCGTCGACACGGCGCACCACGTTCGGGATCACGCAATGGGTGTGCAACTGCGGATCCCCGGCCCGCGACGTGCGATGCACGAACGTCGCCACCGCCCACCCGTCGGTGCCCACCCGGGTGCGGACGCCGTCGGTCTGCTGGCGAGACACCGCCGCCCTGCCCTCCAACAACACCAGCGCCTCGGACACCGCCTGCACATGGGCTCGGGCCACGACCGACGCGACCTCCGGCGAGGCGAACGCCCACAACAACGACACCGACTTGGGGGCTGAGAAGGTGGCGTCGAACGCGTTCACCTTCCGGGTTGGCCGGCCCTCCAGCCACCACGTCCCATCGGTCGGGTCGATCCCGTTGACCAGGGCGCGCAGTTGCTCGGCCTCGACCACGCCTTCCAGGCCGAGTGCTGGCGCCCACCGGCCTGCCCACACTCCGGGCGCCTCCCCGGCGCCCAGGTAGTACTCCTCGACGCCCAGGGCGACCTGGCCGATGGTGTACTCGGCGTCGGCCAGCTTGATGACGCTCAGCATCCCGCCGACCCCCGTGACCCGCCGCCAGCCGGGGACGGCGCCACAGGCGCCGAGGCCGCCTCCCCGAAGGGGTGGCAGGTGTCTATCGGACGTTTCGACATTGGCTGAACTGACTCGGTGACCTGCCTGCTGGTCTGCTCGCTGATCTGTTCTGGCTGGTCGATCTGCTCGTTGTTGTCGTTCGTATGCTCTTGGTTCTGGTCTTCGTGTTGATCAGAGACTGGTTCGCGCATGTCACCAACGCCGCGAGGCCGCGCCTTGCCCGCACGGCGCGACTTCCGGCCCGGGATCACGACCATCGGGCGGCCCAGCATCGCCTCAAGCGCGTTCGCCGGGACACGGAGGCTGTGGCCCACGGAGACGTTGGGCAGGCCGGCCTGGCCGCCCGTCTCCCGCCAGATGCGGGCCAGGTCATAGGCGGCGCTGCGCCCCACCCCCATGACCCGAGCGGCCTCGCCGATGGTGAGCAGCTCGGGGAAGGACGTCCGCGCGGTCGGTCTGCCGGACTGTCCGGTCGGGCGGGAGGGGGCCACGGGCTGGCTCAGGAGTTCGCCGCGTCGGGGCTGAACAGGCTGATCTGGTTGGCGGGGCGGGCGGCGCGACCTCGACGTGTGCGGCGGGCCGCCGGCCTGGCGACGGGCGTGTCCGCCGTGGGGGTGGGCGCGTCCTCGGCAACTGCATTCTCGGGCGTCTTGGGCCGAGGCCAGGAGGTGAGCGCGGCCCCGATCAGGTCCTCCAGCGCCTGGCGGGGCACCCGCAGGACATGGCCGAAGTCGACCACGGGCAACCCTGACTGACCTCCCGTGGATCGCCACTCCTGGGCCATGGCGTAGGCCTTGGTCCTGCCCACGCGGATGAGACCGGCCGCCTCCTCGACCGTCAGCAGGTCAGGCACCTCACGCATCGCCATGGCTCACCCCAGGTTCTTCAGCGGACACGTTGTCTTCTCAACGCCGCGCTAGAGTACCGAGATCTCGAGTCGAGCACAACTGAACTGTTGTGACTCTCGTCTTTCCGTTGATAGAGTGGCGGCATGAGCACGAGCCGCAAATGGGGCATCCGCCGGCAGATGACCCCCAACCAGGTCGTCGCCTACAACGTGGCCAAGGCCCGCGCGCT
>CAXMLU010000149.1:0-2480 GCA_964194255.1 uncultured bacterium | reverse complement strand
GGTGATGATCAGGAACTCAGCCATTGCCCCCCGCCATTGTCGCTCACCTGGTTAACCCAACAGTTTTTCCGCTCGCAGGTAGAGCAACCGGGGGATGGTGGCGGCGGCCTCGTACTCCTGCGCTCGAGCCAGGAAGCCAGGCGGGGGGGCCGGCTCCTCCATCCTGGTCACGTAGAGCCCGGAAGCGATCAGGGCGTTGACGTAGCGCGAGAGCGGCCGGTGGATGAACGGGATGAAGACGTCCTTGTCCACCTCTTCCATGCTCGTGTCCTCGACCAGGTAGGGCCCGATACGCCAATACTGCTCTTCGAGGATTTGGTCGTCGATCCAGCCACTGTTCGGGGCCTGCAGCAGGGGATGGTTGAGGAAGAAAAGGAAGCGGCCGCCGGGGCGCAGGACCCGGCCCACCTCGGCGATAGCGGCATCGACCTTGTCGATGTGCTCGAACACGAGGCACGCGACGACCGCGTCGAATGACGAAGAGGGGAAAGGGAGGGAGTCGGCGGAGCTGCGGGTGTAGGCCGGCCCGCCCCGCCGGACCTTGGCCTCGGTCAGTTGCGACCAGGTCGGGTCCACACCGATCACCCGGCTGGCGCCAACCTCGACGGCGAGTCGCGACAGCTGACCTTCGCCACAACCGACGTCCAGCACCGCGGTTGCCCCGGCCAACTCGGCCCCCGCCATCGGCAGGATCTGCTCGGTGTACTCCGCGTCGGCGCCGTCGGTGAAGCCGGCCTGCCACCATGCCGCGTTGCGCTCCCACAAGTCGTCGTCGGTCACGAGGGCCTCAACGGTCGGGGCCGTGGAGCTTGGCGTAGACCGCATTCGCGACGGCCTCGGGGAGCCATGGCAAGGCCCGAAGCGTTTCCGGGGCGGCGGCCCGGATGGCGGCCAAACCCCCCAGCTCTTTCATCAGCCGTTTGCGGCGCGCGGGACCGAGACCGGCAATGTCGTCGAGGACACCCTTGGTCATGCGCTTGCCCCGTAGCTGGCGGTGGTACGAGATGGCGAAGCGGTGGGCTTCGTCCCGGATGCGCTGCAGGAGGTAGAGCGCCTCCGACTGTCTCGGGATACGGACGGGGTCGGCGCGACCAGGGATGTAGACCTCTTCGAACTGCTTGGCGAGGGACGCCACCGGGATCTCGCCCTCGAGACCGAGTTCTTCGACCACCCGCGTGGCCACGGCCAACTGGCCCTTGCCTCCGTCGACCAGGAGCAGCTGCGGAGGGTACGCGAACTTGGGTGGCCTCCGGCCCTCGACCAGCTCTTGGTCCCGCTCGCGGAGCAGGGCGGTGAGGCGCCGCGTGAGGACCTCCTCCATCGCCGCGTAGTCGTCGTTCCCGCCCACCGTTTTCACCTTGAACCGGCGGTAGTCGCTCTTCTTGGGGAGGCCGTCCTCCATAACGACCATGGAGCCGACGTAGTCCGTGCCCTGGATGTGGCTCATGTCGTAACACTCGATGCGCAGTGGCGCTTCCGGAAGATCGAGCGCGTCTTGGAGCGAAGTAAGGGCCCGAGCCCGGCTGTTGTGATCGGCGGCCCGCTTCAGACGATGACGGACGAACTCTTCACCGGCGTTGCGCGTCACGGTCTCCTGCAGCGCTCGTTTGGCACCCCGCTGGGGCACCCGCACCTCCACCCGGCCCGTTCCGCCCGTGGTCGGGTCGACCGCTCGTTCGCGTCGGATGGGCGCCCGGGGGTGGCCGACATCACTACCCGCCGCCCGCTGAACGGCCAGCCAGGTCTCGATGATCTCCTGTCCCTCCGGCCGCTCCCAGACGAGCACCGTCGGCGGTACGCCGAGGGGAGGGTCGGCGTAATGCTGCTGAAGCACATCGGCCGCCAACTGGCCCGAAGCCAGGTCCTCAACCTTGTCGACGACGAAGCCTTTGCGGCCCACCACCCGTCCTTTACGGACGTAGAAGACCTGCACGGCGGCCTCGAGTTCATCCTCGGCCATCCCGAACACGTCGAAGTCCTCGGGTCGCTCGCTCACCATCTGCTGGCGCTCGATGGCCTTGCGCACACTGATCAGGCGATCCCGTACCCGGGCGGCCCGCTCGAATTCGAGACCACCGGCCGCCTCCCGCATGGCCTCCTCCAGGCGACGAATCACCGGTTCGGTCTCGCCATCCAGAAAGTCGCACAGCTCCTGGACCAACTCGAGGTACGGCTCACGGGCGATCTCGGCAACGCAGGGCCCCGAACACTTCTCAATGTGGAAGAGCAGACACGGCCGACCTTGCCGCTCGTGGACATGAAACTTGTTGTCCGAGCAGGTCCGCACGGGGAAGGTCCGCAGCAGTGAGTCCAGGGTCTCCCGGATGGCGTATGCGTGGGCGTACGGCCCGAAGTAACGAGTGCCTCTTTCCTTGGCGCCCCGCCGGACCATGGCCCGCGGCCATTCGTCGCTCATGGTCACGGCCAAGAACGGATAGCTCTTGTCATCCCGCAACCGAATGTTGAACCGGGGCCGGTGC
>CAXMLU010000148.1:0-5033 GCA_964194255.1 uncultured bacterium | reverse complement strand
CTCGGCGACCATCCGGTCGAGCATGCCCTGGGCTCGTGGCAGCCGCATTCCGCCGAGCAGCTCACCCTCGTAGGCCAGGGGGACATCGCCCGGCGCCAAGTCATCGGCGGTGACGATCCGAGCGTCGAGCGCCTCCGCCAATGGCCCGATGGCCGCCAGGAAGGGGTGGCTCGGTGGCGACTGCCGGCGTGAGACCGCCAGCGCCACCCGGCTGGCGCCGGCCGCGATGGCGGCCCCGACGATGGCACCGAGACCGCCCAGGACGTCGCCGCTTTCCCCCTGCACGGTGGTTCCGAAGGGGCCCATCTCGGGCTCGAAGCCGAGCTGGCGGGCCGCATCGAGGGCGGCGCCGACGTGGCTGCCCGGGAGCCCTTCGACGAAAGGTTCGATGGTGAACTCGAGGCGGAGCTCCACGCGGCCTCCCGTAGGTTTGACAAGCGCTGCCAGAGAGTTTACAACTTGTAAAGACCCAGGGTTCAGAAGGGTGGCCCGATGGCCGACACGGACAGCACGGTGGTCCCCGGCCCGGTGCAATTGAACGGCGCCCACATCAACGGTGATCGGCTGTCAGCCCGGCTGGAGGCGCTGGCGGAGATCGGTGCCATTGACGGGGGCGGCTGTGCGCGCCTGGCCCTCACCGACGAAGATCGGGCCGGACGCGATCTGGTGATGACCTGGATGCGCGACCTCGACCTGGACGTCCGGGTTGACGCCATCGGCAACGTGATCGCCCAGTGGGGCGACGCCGGGGCGGCGCCCGTGATGGCGGGGTCTCACATCGACACGGTGCGTACGGGCGGACGCTACGACGGCAACCTGGGCGTCCTAGCCGGGCTCGAAGTCATCGAGACCGCTATCGAGTCGGGTCTTCGACCGCAGCGCCCGTTGGCCGTCGCCTTCTTCACCAACGAGGAGGGATCGCGGTTCTCGCCGGACATGCTCGGCTCGCTGACCTACGTCGGGGGCCTTCCGATCGAAGAGGCACTGGACATCACCGGGATCGACGGCGCGACCGTCGGCGACGAGCTTCGCCGGATCGGCTACGTCGGACCTCACCCCTGTCCGGGGCCGGCGCCACATGCCTATGTCGAACTGCACATCGAGCAAGGGCCGGTGCTCGAGGCACACGGCATTGACATTGGCGTGGTCGAGAGTGTTCAGGGCATTTCCTGGCAGGAGCTCACCATCGAAGGACAGGCCAACCACGCCGGCACCACGCCGATGACCATGCGCCACGATGCTGGATACGCGGCAGCGGCGGTTGCCGCGTTCGTGCGCCAACTCGCGCTGAAGATCGGTCCACCCCAGGTCGGCACGGTCGGCTCGCTTCGCCTCCATCCCGATCTCGTCAACGTGGTTGCGGCTCGAGCCAAGCTGACTGTCGACCTGCGCAACACCGATGACGGTGTGCTCGCGGACGCCGAGCAGCAGCTCGCCACCTTTCTCGCCCAGCTGGCGGTGGACGAGGGCGTTCTTGCCACGTGCCGGCCCCTCGCCCGCTTCGCGCCGGTCACCTTCGACCCGCAGGTGGTTGGCCTGGTCGAGGCCGCCGCTCACCGGCTCGGCCGCTCTACCATGCGTCTGCCGTCGGGGGCTGGCCACGACGCCCAGATGCTGGCCCGAGTCTGCCCGAGTGGAATGGTGTTCGTCCCGAGCGTGGCCGGCATCAGCCACAACCCAGCCGAGTACACGGCGCCCGACGACCTGGCGGCCGGTGCCGACGTGCTTCTCCACGTGATGCTCGAGCTGGCGGGCACAGCGGAGCTTTCCCCATGAGCCGCGTCCTGACCGTCGGTGCCGCCCAGCTGGGCCCGATCCCAAGGGGCGAGTCCCGCGAATCAGTCGTGGACCGGTTGTTAGTCCTGCTTCGCCAAGCCGCAGCCCGGCGCTGCCAGCTGGTGGTGTTCCCCGAGTTGGCCCTGACCACCTTTTTTCCCCGTTGGTATATGGAGGATTCGAGGGAGATCGACGCCTGGTTCGAGACGGAGATGCCGGGTCCGGCCGCCAAGCCCCTGTTCGAGGAGGCGCAGGCGCTCGGGATCGGTTTGTCACTGGGTTACGCCGAGCTGACGCCCGACGGGCACCACTACAACACCCAGATCCTCGTGGACGGCGACGGCTCGGTCGTCGCCAAATATCGCAAGGTGCACATCCCTGGACACGAGACCAATGAGCCGTGGCGTCCCTTCCAGCACCTCGAGCGCTACTACTTCGAACCCGGGCCGGATGGCTTCGGCGTCTGGCGGGCTTTCGGCGGGATCGTGGGGATGATGCTCTGTAACGATCGCCGGTGGCCCGAGACGTACCGGGTCATGGGGCTTCAGGGTGTCGAGCTCATCCTCTGTGGCTACAACACCCCGATCCATTACGCGCCCGACCCGAGCCAGGATGTCCTCCAGGGTTTTCACCATGCGCTGGTCATGCAAGCGGGCGCCTACCAGAACGGCACGTGGGTGGTGGCCACCGCCAAGGGCGGAGTGGAGGAAGGCGTCAACGGCCTGGCGCAAAGCTGCATCATCGCCCCCTCGGGCCAGATCGTCGCACAGAGCCTCACCAGCGATGATGAATTGATCGTGGCCACCTGCGACCTGGACTGGTGCGCTCGGTACAAGGGGACGCTGTTCGACTTCGAGCGCTACCGCGTCCCCGAGCACTACCAGCGCATTTGTAGCCAAGGCGGCGTGGTCCTCCCGCCCGAGCCTTCTCAGGAGAGTCCATGACGGCCATCGACACGACCACCATCGCGTTTACCCTGAACGGAGCTCCGGCGCGAGTACGCGCCGATCATCCGCATCTGCTCGCCGCCCTGCGAGAAGAGCTCGACCTGACATCGGCCAAGGACGGCTGCTCGCCATCCGGTCAGTGCGGCTGCTGCACGATCTTGATCGACGGCAAGGCCCAGGTCAGCTGCCAGTACCCGGTGGCCAAGGCCGAAGGCCGCACCGTCATCACACTCGAAGGGGTGGCTGACGAGGAGCGGGAGCGCTTCGCCCAGGCGTTCGCCGCCTGCGGAGGTCTGCAGTGCGGGTTCTGCATTCCGGGAATCGTGGTGCGGGCGAAGGCCCAGATCGACAAGAAGGGAGAGGCCCTTACCCGCGAGGAGATGGCCCGTCACCTTGGTGCCCATCTCTGCCGGTGTACCGGCTACGTGAAGATCCTGGACGCGATCGAGTCCGTCGCTCGCCATGACACGCCGGCGGCGGCGCTGCCGCGGGGCGTAGGGACAACGGGAATCAAGTACGAGGCCAAGGCGCTCGCCCTCGGCGACCGCGACTACGTCGATGACATCCGCGTGCCGGGGATGCTGCACGCCGCCCTGCACCTCACCAGCCACGCCCGGGCCGACATCAACCGCATCGACACGGCGCGCGCCCGCCAGGCTCCCGGCGTCGTGGCCGTCCACACCGCCGCCGATGTTCCCGGCGACCTCCGGGTGGGGATCATCCACAAGGACTGGCCGATCTTCATCCCCGAAGGAGGCCGGACCTCCTACCTCGGCGACGTCCTGGCCGTGGTCGTCGCCGACACCCGGCAGCACGCCCGCGAGGCGGCCGAGCTGGTTGACGTCGACTACGGGATCCTGCGGCCGATCACGGATCCGGAAGCAGCCCTGACCGACCCTGAGCCGGCCGTGTGGGGCACCGACACCAACACGCTGTCTCGATCGAGCTACCGCCGCGGTGACGTCGATGCCGCATTGGCCGCGTCGGCCCACGTCGTGCATGAGGTGTTCCGCACCCAGCGGGTAGAGCAGGCCTTCCTCGAACCGGAGGCCACCTTGGCGGTGCCTCTTCCGGATGGTCGCCTCCATGTGTATTCAGGTGGCCAGGGCGTGTGGGATGACCGCGATCAGATCGCCGCCGTCCTCGGCCTACCCATCGAGTCGGTGGTGGTCGAACTGGTGTCCAATGGCGGCGCCTTCGGCGGCAAGGAAGACATGGCCAACCAGGCCCAGACGGCGTTGGCGGCCTGGTTGCTCAAGCAGCCGGTCAAGTGCGTGCTATCGCGCGAGGAGAGCCTTTTTATCCATCCCAAGCGCCACCCCATCCGCATGGAGTATTGGGCGGGTTGCGCCGCCGACGGCCGCCTGACCGCGCTTCGTTGCCGCATGCTCGGCGATTCGGGGGCCTACGCCAGCGTGGGGATGAAGGTTCTCGAGCGGGCGGCCGGCCATGCCAGTGGGCCCTACCACTTGCCGGCTATCGACGTTGAGTCGCTCGCTATCCGCACGAACAACCCGATCTGCGGAGCATTTCGTGGCTTCGGGGCCAACCAGGCCCAGTTCGCCATGGAGGGCGCGCTCGACCGGCTGGCTGAGGCGGTCGGTATCTCGGGCTGGGAGATGCGCAAGCTCAACGTCATCCGTCCCGAGCAGGTATGGGGACCGGGACAGATCATGGACGAAGGGAGCGCCGGCGCCGAACGCTGTCTCGACGTAATCAAGACCCAGTACGACGAGGCGGTCGCAGCCGGCAAAGCGGTCGGGCTCGGCCTCGGGCTCAAGAACTCGGGTCTCGGCAACGGGTTCAAGGAGCTTTCGAAGGCTGTGATCCGATTCGAGCCGGATGGCACGGTGGAGGTTCGTCACGGCTGGACGGAGATGGGACAAGGCGTGCACACCGTCGCCCTCCAAGTCGCGGTCGAGGAGCTCGCCATCGAGCCCGAGCGCATCCGGGTGGTGGTCGACACGAGCCGGCAGCTCGGCTTCGGACAGACGACGGGAAGCCGTGGAACCCTGATGGGTGCCGGTGCGGTCGCCGATGCGTGCCGCGCCGCCAAGGCCGACGGCTGCCAGATCGGCATCGACTACGTCGGAGAGTACCGCGTCGACTGGACCAACTCCCTGTCGGAGGGCCTCGCCAACCCGGTCATCCACTCGGCCTTCGGCTACGCCGCCCAGCTCGTCGTCATGGATCGCGACACCGGCGGTATCGACAAGGTCGTAGCCGTCCACGATGTCGGCCGAGCCGTCAACCCGCAGCTGTGCGAGGGTCAGATCGAGGGCAGCGTCCACATGGGCCTCGGCTATGCGC
>CAXMLU010000147.1:0-2278 GCA_964194255.1 uncultured bacterium | reverse complement strand
GAGCCGTTCGGTGCCATCGATCCCATCACCCGTGGTCGCCTGCAGCAGGAATTTCTGCGAATTCAGCACGAGCTTCACAAGACGATCGTCTTCGTCACCCACGACATCGAAGAGGCCGTCAGCCTCGGGGATCGGGTGGCCATCCTGGCCGAGGGCGGACACCTCGAGCAGTACGACACGCCGCCCCGCGTCCTCGGTAACCCGGCCACCCCGTTCGTGGCAGATTTCGTGGGAGCGGACCGAGGACTCAAGCGGCTGACGGTGACCCCGATCGACGTCGATGAACTCGAGCATCCCCCCGAGGTCTCTCCGACCGCAACGCTCAGCGACGCTCGGACGGCGATGGAGCGGGCCGGCGCCAAGTGGGCGGTGGTAGTGGACGAGAACGGTCACCTGCACGGGTGGCTCGGCATCGACCGACTCATGGGGGAGGCCACCGCCGGGAGCCGGGCCCAACGCCTCCCCGCGTGGGTTCCCGTCGGCTCGAACCTGAAGCAGGCCTTTTCCGAGATGCTTCAGGAGGATGCCGGCTGGGTGGCGGTGCTGGACGGCGCGCAGTACCTCGGCGTACTGACACCCGACTCACTCCACGCCGCCCTTCGCAAGTCGGTGGCCCACGAAGACGAGGATCAACCGGCCCGGGCCTGATGCTGAACATCACCCACTCGATACTTGGCCTGCACGGCTGGGCCGTGATCGCGGTGGTGTTCGCTCTCCCTGCCCTGGAGTCGTCGATCTTTCTCGGCTTCCTGTTCCCCGGGGAGATCGCGGTCATCCTCGGCGGGGTGCTGGCTTTTCAACATCGAGCCAGCCTGTGGGCCGTCCTGGCCGCGGCCATCAGCGGCGCCATCCTCGGGGACACGATCGGCTACGCCGTGGGCCGGCGGTGGGGAGAACGCCTGCTGAAAGGGGCGTTGCGCCGGTTCATCAAGCAGCATCACCTGGACCGGTCAAAGGCCTACCTGGCCAAGCGAGGCGGGCGGGCCGTGTTCTTCGGCCGATTCACGGCCGCCCTTCGGGTCATGGTTCCTGGTCTGGCCGGGATGTCCGGGATCCCGTATGGCCGCTTCTTCGTGTTCAACGTGGCGGGCGGGACCGTCTGGGCGACGACGTTCGTGCTGCTCGGCTATGCCGCCGGGCAGAGCTGGCGGGAGGTGGAATCGGCCGCCAGACAAGCCGGACTCATCCTCGCCGTCGTGATCATCGTGGTGGGCATCGTCGTCGGCGGGGCCCGATGGGTAGCGCATCACCCCGACCGGGTGCGGGCCTGGTGGTCGCGGATCCGGGCGCGGCCCGTGATCGGCCGGGTCGCAGCGCGGCTCGAACGACCTCTGATCTGGCTGGCCCGCAGACTGCACCCGGAGGAAACACTCGGGTTGTCGCTTACGATGGGGTTGTTGCTCGTGGTCGTCGCCGGTGGCGCCTTCGGTGCCATCGTGCAGGCCATATCGGGCCCGAGTACCGAGACCGTCGTCGACCAGCGGGTCCGGAGCTACTTCGTCGACAACCGCCAGCACGGGCTGACGCAGGTGATGAAGCTCGTGACCCACCTCGGTGCTTCGGACACCCTCGTGCCCATCGTCATCGTTGTCGGGCTGATCTTGCTGTTCGTGGCCCACACCTGGCGTCCGCTGCTCGTCCTGGGCAGCGCGTGGCTCGGGGCCAACCTTCTCTCGACACTGGTAAAGGCTCTGGTGGCCCGACCACGACCGACAGGAGGCTTGGCCGTCGGCGCCAGTGGATTCGCGTTCCCTTCCGGGCACACCACCCAGGCCATGGCCACGTACGGGGCGATGGCCGCCCTCGCTGCCGCGGCCAACTCGTCGTGGAACAGGAAGGTGGCGGCGTGGGCCGGCGCCGTACTCGTGACCGCCGTGGTGGCCATCTCCCGCCTCTACCTGGGAGTGCACTGGCTCACCGATGTGCTCGGCGGCATCTCCCTCGGCGGCCTGTGGCTGGCCGTCCTGCTCACCACCATCCGCACCGTGATCGGCCTCTACCAGCCACGGACCTCGGAGCCGACCCCGCCGTCGGGCGGCGATCCCAACGCAGTCGAGGAACCTCAGGGCACGGCGATGACCTCGACGCCCCTCATGTAGGGGCGCAGTACCTCGGGAATGCGCACCGATCCGTCGGGCAGGCGGTTGGCTTCCACCAGGGCGGCCCACACCCGGGGCACGGCGAGGGCCGAACCGTTGAGGGTGTGCACCGGGGCGATGGCCCCGTCAGCCGGGCGATAGCGGACGTTCGCCCGCCGCGCCTGATAGTCGGTGAACCA
>CAXMLU010000146.1:0-6405 GCA_964194255.1 uncultured bacterium | reverse complement strand
CCGTGGTCCCACAGCTCGACGGCGACGTGCTGGCGGCCAAAGGCGTCGACCAGCTGGTCCAGCTGTTTCCTGGCCGCGGCGGGGCCGTGTTCGGTGAGGGCGGCCGGCACCGTGCCCTTGCGGCAGCCGGTGAGGACCAACCAGTGACTGGCGTCCCCGCCGCGGTTGGGATCGGCCAGGGCCGCCAGGGTCGCCAGGTCGAGATGGGGCCTGCCCTTCTCCTTTCCGGCCATCTGGGCGGTGCTGACCGCCCGGGACAATCGGGCGTAGCCGGTGGCGTCCCGGGCCACCACCAGCAGGTGGCGACCCTCGGGATCCGCCACTCCATTCTGCGGACGGGTGAGACCGAGGGTCAGCTCGGCGCCCAACACGGTAGGCAGCCCGACCGCCCGGGCCGCCTCGGCAAAACGGACCACCCCGTACAGGCCGTCGTGGTCCGTGAGGGCCAGCGCGCTGAGCCCGAGACGCACCGCCTCCTCGGCCAGTTCCTCGGGGTGGGAGGCGCCGTCGAGGAAGCTGAAGTTGGAATGACAGTGCAGCTCGGCGTACGGGACCGCCGTCTGCGCCCCGGCCCGCGCCAGTTGCGGCGGCGGTTCATAGGGCTGGCGGTGATAGGACCAGGCCGGGCTGTCGCCGCCATCGGCATCCGGCGGGGCCCGGCGAGGGCGGCCGTCAGAGAGACGCCGCTCGAACTCCGTCCAGCTGACCGGAGGGTTCTGGTACCCCACACCTCTGACCGTAGCGAACGTACGTTCGATCCGCCAGTGGGCCCAACCTCGCCGGCTCCGGCGTAGGACGGGACTTGCCGTGGAGGGGACATAACGTCTCCTGGCGTCCCTGGAAGCGCCAGACAGGGAAATGGGCGGAATGTGCCGAAGGCGGGGCACGCCACCGCGCCGGCGTCGTGTGCCCCTACGAGCCGCCTAACTGCCCACGAAGGCGGCCAGCATGGCCCGCATAAAGTCCTCGTCGGGCGACTGCCTCCAGCCGGCCAGCATGCCGTCGCTCAGCGGATCGCAGCCGTAGCGCAACGGCCCGTTGTCATCGGCGATGGCGTCCGCGATGGCCCGGGCCGCATCGGCCGTCGAAGTCACCGGAATGGCTCCGGGGCGGCGCAACTCGGCCACCCGCTCCGCCATCGGCAGGTAGGGGGCGTACTCCCCCGCTTCCGGAGGGCGCTCGGACGACGCGTACATGTCGGTGGCGATCGGGCCGGGCATGACCTCGACCACTCGGATCCCAAACGGGGCCAGCTCCGCCCGCAGCGACTCGCCGAGCGCGCTCACCGCCGCCTTGCTAGCCCGGTAGGCGGCGTAGAACGGCATCGGGGCCAGGATGGAGGACGAGGTGATGTTGCAGATCACTCCCCCGCCGGCCGCCCGCATCAGCGGGATGGCCCGTCGGGTGACCTCCAGCAGCCCAAACACGTTGGTGTCGAAGATCTCCCGCCACATGTCATCGGGGGCGTGCTCCACGGGGAGATAGGCGCGCTCCACGCCGGCGTTGTTGACCAGCAGGCGCAGGCCGTCGGGAAGCTCAATCGTCTCCGGCCTGGTCACATCGAGCGCCGCCACTCGCAGCGAGCCGACGGCTCCCGCGGCCTCGTCGCTCAGCGTGTCCCCATCGGCCGGGTTGCGCATGGTCGCCACCACGTCGAAACCGCGCTGCGCCAACTCCAACGCCACCGCCCGGCCGATACCGCGACTTGCCCCGGTTACGACCGCATTGCCTTTGGCGTCCATAGCCCAAACGTAGAACACGTCGTGCTGCGGCCCCGGGCGCAGGCGAAGATGGGGGCATGCTGCTCGCCGCTGTGAGCTTGAGAGACGTGGGCCACTGGGCACGCGGGAGCGGGCTGGAGATCGTGCTCCTGGTCCTCGGTTCGGTGCTGCTGGCCCGCTTCGCTTCCTGGTTCGGAAACCGAGTCACGGCTCGGATCGACGCCGGCGCCAATGAGCAGGACGCGCTGGTCCGATCAGAGCTGGCCAAACACCGCCACGCCCTTGCCCAGGTCATCACCGGCGTGGCCCTCGTCCTCATCTACTTCGTCATGGCCATCCTGGTCCTTCAGCGCCTCAAGATCCCCCTCAGCACTCTCGTGGCGCCAGCCACCGTGGTCGGCGTAGCTGTCGGCTTCGGCGCTCAACGGGTGGTGCAGGACCTGCTGTCCGGCTTCTTCCTGATCACCGAGCGGCAGTACGGCTTTGGTGACGTCATACGCATCTCGGTGCCGGGAACGACGACCGGGGTCTCGGGGACGGTCGAGGAGGTCTCCTTGCGCGTGACCCGGCTCCGCACGGTGAACGGCGAGCTGCTCATGCTCCCCAACGGCGAGATCAGACAGGTCACCAACCTGTCGCGCGACTGGGCGCGCGTCGTCATCGATGTTCCTGTCCCCATCGGCGCGGACATCACCAAAGTCAACGACATCTTGCGGTCGGTCGGCCAAGCCCTCTTCGCCGACCCCGAGGTGCGGCCCCTGCTCCTCGACGAACCCAGCGTCATGGGCGTCGAGAGCATCGAGGTCGACTTTCTCAAGGTGCGCGTCGTTGCCCGTACGTTGCCTGGCAAGCAGTTCGAGGTCGGTCGCGAACTGCGGGCTCGCATCGCCGAGGCCTTCCTTGAACAGGGCATCAGCCTGTCGTCGGCCCTGATGAACCCCACCCAGGCCGGATCGGGCTGATGCACTGGCGGGTCCGAGGCTCGACCGTGATCCTGTCGGTGTTGTTCGCCGCCACCCTGGTTCTCTACCTCGACGTGCGGCCGCCGCCGCCACCGGTCGTGCGCTACGTCCCTGCCCCCACCCTTCCTCCGATAACCCGTCCGCCTCGACGAGCCACCACCACCGCGCCGCCGCCGCCCCCCGTCACGTTCGTCCCGACGACATCCACCACATCGACCACATCGACCACTGTTACCGCAACGACCGGGACGACGGCGCTGAGCGGTGGTCCGTCGACGTCGACGTCGACCGCTCCACCTTCAACCGGGGGTGGCAGGACGACGACAACCTTGCCGCCTCGTCCAACGACAACCTTGCGTTAGGACGTGACCACGCGGAAGGCGCCGCGCATAAAGGGGTGGATCCGGCAGAAGTAGGTGTAGAGCCCGGCCGGGAGGCTCGCCGGTGTGGTCCAGGCCAAGCGGTCGGCCGTCGGTGGGCCAGCCGTCCCCAGCTGGCCGGAGTCGAACTGGACAGCACCATCGGCCAGCGGGAACGCCACGCCAGTCGTCTGATCGCACGGCGCCTTGCAGGCGGTGATCGAATGCCAGATGCCGACGCCGATGTTCGCATCCAGGTTGGTGAACGTGAGCGTGTGTCCGGCCTTGACCACCGGCACTCCACCGGCAGACGTCAGGTCGCCGGCGCCGTAGTTGAACTTGCTGACGTTGACGGCGGATACCGGTGCACCGGTTGGGCGGGCCACCGGGTCGAGGAGTTCGGACGGCCGGCCCCCGTGGTTGCCATTCTCGGGCAAGTGGCCGTGGGTGAGGTAGCCGGCCACATCGACCTTGGTTGTAAATGGACTGGGGCCATCGGTGCCGTCGGCCATCCACACCACCATGATCCCCATCGACTCGTACCACGAGGCCCGGGAGGAGTCATACGTGGCGGAGACGCTGAGCACGTCACCGGGATGGACCGCGACGCGCCACTCGTGCGGGGTCGCGGTCATGGCCACGTCCCACGAGACCGCCCCCGCCGGCTCCCAGTAGTGGGCGTCGGAGCGGAAGAGGTGGGCGGTGCCGGCGCCCGGGCGGACCAGGTTCAGATCGTCGTACAAGCCTCCGGGATGGAGATGCCCGGCGGTCGCAACGAGGACACTGTCCCGGTCGACGGTCCAGACGTTCTTGGCCGGTTGGCCGCCGTAGGGGTTCGTGGCGTCGGCCGGGTAGGTGAACTTGCCGTCGTGGCCCGAGCCGCGGAGGACATCGAACACCGGGTACACGCCGCCGTTCTGGACGTCGAGCCAGATTGGCCTGGCCGCCTGCAGGGACGCGGCATGCGGTGATGTGACGGGCAGGAAATTCAGGTCGTAGGTGATAAAGATCTTGAACGGGTGAGGGGTCAAGTCATGGATCATGTAGTTGATGAGCCAGCTGTCCGTGGCCTTGAAGGGATAACCGAACCCGCTGGGCAGTTCGAGCGCCGTCTTCTCCTCACCGGCCGCGAAGAAGCGCTCGGGCAGTCCGGGGGCGCTGGAGTCCTGGCGTGACAGGTTGAGCCAGACGCCGTGGTGGAGGTGGATGACATCGACGGGCGGGACGGTGCCGTCGTCCTTCGTTATGTTCGGTGCCATGCGCAGGATCCAGCCGTCCACGGTCGGCTTCGGAACAAGGCCCTGACTCAAGGCGATCAGGTTCTGGCCGGGCTGGATGTCGAGCGGCCCGTAACGGAAATGGAGGTGCTGGACCTCGGCCGGCTGCGTGCTCGGCGGGGCGACGGTCGGTGTGGGCGCCGCCGTCTTGATCGCGGTCGTCGTGGTCGCCGCGGTCGCCACTCTGCCGGGTGACGACGAGGCGCACGCGGCCAGGCCGGCGGTGACACAAGCGGCGAGGATCCACGCCATACGGGAGCGGAACCTGACACCGGTCATGGGCGAACGGTAGCCGTTAGGTGGTCGGATCAGTCGTAGGTGGCCTCCACCACCCAACCACCCGCCTCCAAGGTCAGGAGGTAGGCGGTTCCGCCCCCCGTGCAGATCTGCAGGCGGGCCCGGCGGCGACGGGCGGTACGGTCCCACCACCGCTCGTCCGCCGGCCACGGCCCGGCCCAGGAAGACACCTCGTCCTGCCCACCACCGGCCACCGACACCCGGTCGGGTACGGCTGACAGCACGACCCGGGCGGTGACGCCCACCCGCTGCCCTTCCGCATCGACGACCTCGGCCGGCAGCGGTGGATCGTGCACCGTGGCCGGTGCCGGAGGAGGAACATGTCCCGGCCACGGCGGAACCTCCAGATGGGTGCCGCGCATGGCCCGCCCCGACGGTATGGCCGCCGTGCTATCCGGTCGGAACGGCTGGCGGGGGTCGCCCCAGGGCACCAGATGCACCCGCTCGCCCGGCGCCCGCCCTCCGCCCACCACGGCGGTGAGCACCGCGTCAGGACCCAGCAGGCCCTGGATCCGGGCCAGAGACCGGGCGGCTCGATCGTCGGCGGCCGCCGAGCCACCCCAGAACCCGAGTTGGCGGCCATCGTCCGGCTTGACTTCGTCGGGGGTGAGCCGGACCAACGAGATCCCCGCGGTTGTCGCGCCCGATGCCAGCCACCCGTCCAGCTGCCACCTGGCCCGCTCGGCCATGGCCGAAGAAGTAAGCGCTCCGTCGTGGCGCCAGAGTCGGCAGAGCGACTCTCCATGCTCGGTCTCGACCTCCACCAGCACCCGAGTACATGCCAAACCTCGCTCCGCCAACCGGCGGTGCAATTCGTCGGCCAGGCCCTTGGCCACGAAGGCGGCGGTATCCACCCGCTCGGCAGGTGGGTCAAGCTCGGCTTGCACGGCCAAATCGGGAGGTGGCGTGCGGGCGGCCAACGGACGCTCGTCGAGCCCGCGGGCCAGGCGGGAGGCGGCCGCGCCCGGAGACCCGAACCGGCTCAGGACGGCAGCGGGGGGAAGGGCAGCCAGGTCCCCCAGGGTGCGGATGCCGAGGCGCATCAGGAGGTCGACCAGTTCGGGGGACCCGAGGCAGGACACCGGCACGGAGGCCAGCCACTCCCTGACCTGGCCGTGGGGGACGACCAGCACGCGAGCATGCGCCTCCCGAGCCGCCAACTCAGCGGCAAAAGGCCCGTCGGCCACCCCCACCTGGCATCCCGGCGCACCTTCGGGAAGGACACCGTCAAGGACGTCGGCGACCTGCGCGGCCAGCTCATCGTCACCGCCGAAGTAGCGGGATGGGCCCCGCGTTGCAAACGCGCATACCCCGGGGCGGACCACTTCCACCCGGGGGCTGAAGCCGGCCACCGCCGCCACCACCGGTTCGAAGGCACGAGCCTCGCCACTCAGGTCCACCTCCAGCACCTCCAGCTCCGGGCAACGGCCCTGAGCCTCCCGGCGACGCAGGCCGCGACACACGCCATAGGCCCGGGCCGCAGCCGAGCAGGCCACCACCCGGTTGGCGGCCACCAGCGCCACCGGGGAGGTCGCCGCCCGTCCCGCCGCCACCACCGGCCAGTCGGGACACCACACGACCAGGGTGCGGGTGGTCATCCCGCCCCGGCCTGCACGACGAGAGGTGGGAGCACCACCATCTCCGGTGCGATCACCCCTTTTTCCCCCTGGAGGGCCTCTACCCGGCCGCTCGAGCCCGGCAGCCAGCAGGAGATGCGGCGCTCTCGGGCGGCTGCACCCCGGCCCGTCGCCACCACCTCGACCAACCGGCGCTGCAGGTGGCCATGGCC
>CAXMLU010000145.1:0-3044 GCA_964194255.1 uncultured bacterium | reverse complement strand
CCCGCCGTGACCAGCAGGGAATCGCCTGGGAGAAAGAAGCCGATCAGGAGCCCCGTCTCTGCGAAGATGATCCCGATCAGCCCCAGTGTCCCGAACGTCTTGATGAGATCGGTGGGGTTCACAGGTGTGCAAGGGTAGTGGTCCGAGGCCGGTTCGCCCGTGTTGACACCACCCCCCAGCCGCGCCCACCCTCTGCTCTCAGACATGCCCAAACCTCTTGTCATCGTGGAGTCCCCCGCCAAGGCGAAAACCATCGCCGGCTTCTTGGGCCGCGACTACGTGGTCGAATCTTCCATCGGGCACATCCGGGACCTGCCACGCAACGCGGCTGAGGTCCCCGCCGCCTACAAGGGCGAGCCTTGGGCCCGGCTCGGCGTCGACGTCGACAACGACTTCAAACCGCTCTACGTGGTGGCCAAGGAGAAGAAGGACCAGGTCAGAAAGCTGAAGGATTTGCTGAAAGACGCCAGCGAGCTCTATCTGGCCACCGACGAGGATCGGGAGGGCGAGTCGATCGCCTGGCATCTCCTGGAGGTGCTCAATCCGCGCGTTCCGGTCAAGCGGATGGTGTTCCACGAGATCACCCGGGCGGCGATCGAGCACGCCGTCGAGGATTGGCGCGAGCTCGATCGCCGTCTGGTGGACGCGCAGGAGGCTCGCCGCATCCTGGACCGGCTCTATGGCTACGAGGTCAGCCCGGTCCTGTGGCGCAAGGTCATGAGCGGCCTGTCCGCCGGTCGGGTGCAGAGCGTCGCCACCCGGATCCTGGTGGAGCGGGAGCGGGCCCGGATGAGGTTCCGCACCGCATCGTGGTGGGACATCGAATCGTCGTTCGAGAAATCCGGGGAAAGGGCGGCGCAGTTCCGGGCCGCGTTGGTGTCCCTCGATGGTGCCCGCCTGGCCACCGGCAAGGATTTCGACGAGTCGGGAACCCTCATCCGGCGCGACGCGGTCGTACTCGATGAGGGTCGCGCTTCGGAGCTGGCGCAACGCTTGGGCGCCGTGGACTACGAGGTCCGCTCCGTCGAGGAGAAGCCATGGCGGCGGTCCCCTTCCGCGCCATTCATCACCTCGACCCTCCAGCAGGAGGCGGGCCGGAAGCTGCGATCGTCGTCGTCGCGGACGATGCAGCTCGCCCAACGCCTGTACGAGAACGGTTTCATCACCTACATGCGTACCGACTCCACGACGCTGTCCGACCAGGCCCTGGCCGCGGCGCGCACCCAGGCAGTGGCCCTCTACGGAAGTGATTACGTTCCCGCCCAACCCCGTCGTTACGAGAAGAGAGTTAAGAACGCCCAGGAAGCCCACGAGGCCATCCGCCCTGCAGGCGATGCGTTTCGGACCCCGGAACAGGTCGTCGGCCAGCTCTCCGGCGACGAGTCGAGGTTGTACGACCTGATCTGGAAGCGGACGGTCGCCTCCCAGATGGCCGACGCCCGGGGCCAGTCCGTGCAGGTGCGGCTTGGGGGAGTGTCCTCGGCGGAGGAGGACGCCGAGTTCGCCACCAGCGGGCGGGTCACCACGTTTCCCGGCTTCCTGCGGGCCTATGTCGAGGGCGCCGACGATCCGGAAGCCGAGCTCGAGGACCAGGAGCGGCCGCTGCCCGCGTTGGCGGTCGGTGACCGGCTGGCGGTCGTCGACCCGCCCGGGATGGAACCCAAGAGCCACGCCACCCAGCCGCCGGCCCGCTTCACTGAAGCATCGCTCGTCAAGGCGCTGGAGGAGATGGGGGTCGGTCGCCCTTCCACCTACGCCAGCATCATCTCGACTATCCAGGACCGCGGCTACGTGTGGAAGAAGGGCTCGGCGCTGGTGCCGTCGTTTGTAGCCTTCGCGGTCGTCGGTCTGCTCGAGCAATACTTCGCCCAGCTCGTTGACTACGGCTTTACCGCCGCCATGGAGGACGACCTCGACCAGATCGCAGGCGGACAGGCCGAGTCGCTGCCGTGGCTCAAGCGCTTCTACTTCGGCAACGGCGTCACTGGGCTGAAGACGATGGTCAACTCGCGGTTGGAGGAGATCGACGCACGCGAAATCAATTCCATCCGCATCGGAACGGATCCGGAGACGAATACCGAGCTGTTCGTCCGGGTGGGCAAGTACGGGCCGTACATCCAGGAGGGGGAGAACCGGGCGTCGGTCCCGGAGGACATGGCTCCCGACGAGCTGACCGTCGAGCGGGCGCGGGAGCTCCTCGCCGCTCCCTCCGGCGACCGGCTCGTCGGAGAGGACCCGAAGACCGGCGCGGCCGTGTACGTGAAGGCAGGCCGCTTCGGCCCCTACGTCCAGCTCGGGGAGGCGGAGGGCAAAGCCAAGCCCCGGACGGCCTCGTTGCTGGCGTCGATGGCCCCGGCGACGCTCGGGCTCGACGAGGCACTGCGGTTGTTGACTATCCCCCGAGTGGTGGGCGTGGATCCCGCCGACGGGCACGAAATCGTGGCCACCAACGGCCGCTACGGGCCGTACCTCAAGAAGGGCACCGATAGCCGCAGCCTGACCGACGAAGAACAATTGTTCACAGTCACCATTGACGAAGCGCTGACCCTTTTCTCACAACCGAAACCTCGACGGGGGCAGGCAGCCGCTGTCGCCCTGGGGGAATTCGGGCCCGACCCCGTGACGGGCGGTGTGATCGTCCTCCGGGAGGGGCGCTTCGGGCCCTACGTCACCGATGGCATCACCAACGCCTCGCTCCGCAAAGGGGACTCGCTTGCTGAGCTCACGCCGGGTCGGGCCGCCGAGTTGCTCGCTGATCGGCGAGGGGTGGCGCCGCCCAAGAAGCCCCGCCGCGTCGCCAAGGCCAAAGCCAAGGTCAAGAAGAAGACCTGACGTACCCGATTTGGCGATAGCCCTCGCCTAGCCTGTTGCTGTGCCGGACGTCTCGCGCGACCTGAACGGGAGGAGTTCGGTCGAGCGCCTGTTCGGGTCGACGTCGTTCTTCCGCCTCTGGCTGGCGCAGGTGGTGTCCGCGCTCGGCGATTGGCTCGGCTTCATCGCGGTGACCGCCATCGCCGTGCGCATCGGTGGCTCGAGCGGCGGGG
>CAXMLU010000144.1:0-1936 GCA_964194255.1 uncultured bacterium | reverse complement strand
CGCGCCGTGGTGCTCGGGTCTCAAGCACTACAGCGCGCGCAACCCCGCGACGGCGAGTTGTCGATGTTACGTGGCTGGGAGTTGTCGACCAAAGGCGCGGCGGGACACCCGTTTGGCGCCACGTTGCGTCGACCACTGGCTGTCGACGTAACACGGTTCGCGAGGTGTGTGCCTGGTGTATCCCTTAGAACGCACTCGCCATCACATGAGCGGGATGCCCAACAGGCGATCAACATCGGACCCTCAGTCGTGAGCGGGATGGTGAGCGATCACGTAGCGGACGCCTTGATGCAGCGGGATAGAGCCGTCGGGGGCGGCGAGGGGTCGAAGCCGGTTTTCCGCGGCGCCCCGAAGTTCGTCGAGAGCGTCAGTCGGCAGCACTTCGAGGAAGGCGCGCATTCCTTGTGACCAGACCCAGCTCCACCAGGCGTCAGCGTTGACGAACGTGAAGGTTTCAATCTCATCGACAGCCGCAATGTCGTCGAGGCCAGCGTCGCGCAGCAGGACGGTCAGGTCCGGTGGCGGCCCGGGCGGCGGAGGCATCGGTCGAGTGACCCGCGGCACGAACTGGCCGATGAGCTCCCCAAAGAACGACCATTCCGGACCGGCGGCTGTCGGCGCCGAGACGGCGACCCGCCCGCCCGGGCGTACGACCCGCGCCAGCTCGGCCGCGGCGCCATTGGGATCGGGCAACAACATCAACGTGAATGCGCACAGCACGACGTCAAACTCGTCGTCGCCGACGTCCAGGTGTTGAGCGTCGCCGACGTGCACCGACGCCTGGGCCAGTCCCAGGCGTTCGAGATCATCACGCAGGCGTTTCACCATGGTGGGCGCCAGATCGACGCCCAGGACGCGACCGGCCGCGCCAACGGCTTCGGCGGCGGGGATCAGGCTGGCTCCTCGTCCCGAGGCGACGTCGAGCACGGCTTCGCCGGCGCGGATGTGGGCGAGTTCGACCAGTCGTCGCCCGAATCGAGCGAAGAACGGGATGGCGGTGTCGTACACATCGGCCGCTCGGTCGAAGACCTCGGCGACCGCCACCGTGGCGGGATCAGTCACCCCCGGATCATCGCGCCGGCGCCAACCCTTGTCGTCCGTCAGTCCGGCGCTCCGTCAGTCGATGACGGCCTGAAGCTGTTGTACCGCGAAAGTGGGAATGCCGGCGGTCGTCGTGAGGCCGGTCAGCGTGCCCTGGTCCGGGCCGAGGAACCAGCTGGCCGTCCAACGCATCTGCACAATCACGTCATAGACGCCCACGGTGGTCCAGGTGTGGGAGATCGATCCACTGGGCCAAGGCGTGCCCTCGGCCACAAAAGGACCGGAGAACGCGGTCGGATCAGATTCGTCGCCCCAGTGGACGAAGTACTGAGCGGTCATGACCACGTGCAGCGGGCCGAACGGCGTCGGCTGGATGACGGCGGGCGGGTAGAGGGTCGAGCCCGTCTCCAGGTAGCCGGCTCTGCCGGTGATGCCGTAGCCGGGCGCCACCCGCGGGTTCGGCGCCGGCAGGGCGATGGTGCGGATGAAGCTCTCGGCGTACGCGGTGAGACTCGGGCCGGGTGGGGGACCGCCCGGGCAGAAGGGATAGCGAGGCGCCAGCCGCAGCCAGGTCTGCTCGGCCTGGGTGGCGATCGGCGAGTTCGGGCCGCCCGGCGTGGTGATGACCCGCACCGCGATGCACAGCGACCCATCCGGCATGCCCCCGATGAGGTAGGGGACATAGACCAGCGTGGACGGGTCTGGCCCGGGACCGCCCGTGCCGGGTCCGGGCGCGGTCACCGGCGTCACGGACGTGACGTTGCCCGACTGGTCCTTGCAGATGATGTAGGTGACGCCGGCCGATTCGGCCGGGTAGCAGACGGCCTGGCCCGGAAGGGCCTGCGCCCGGACCGAGACCGCACCGGAGGCGGCGGCCGGGACGGCCGGGACGGCC
>CAXMLU010000143.1:0-6398 GCA_964194255.1 uncultured bacterium | reverse complement strand
GCACGCGTCGAGCTGGCCGACCCAGACTGGGATCGCGCCGCCGCGGTGGCCAAGTCCGCCGCAGGTGACGAACGGCTAGCCGTCACTGCGGTCGCCTTCGACGTTGACCGGATGGATGGCTACGACGGCATCGTCGTTGCCAGTCCGACCTCCGAACACGCTCGGCAAGCCGAACCGGCGTTAGCCACCGGGGCCAGGGTTCTCGTCGAGAAGCCACTGGCCACGACCGCCGCCGATGCGGAGGGGTTGGTGGCCCGATATCCCGGGCGGCTGATGGTCGGCTTCAATCTCCGTTGCCACGAGCCGATCGCGCGCCTCATGGCATTGGTCCATGGTGGCCGGGTCGGTCGCATCACGGCGGTCCGGGCCTGGTTCGGCAGCTACCTGCCCGACTGGAGGCCGGACACCGACTACCGGCTCTCCTACTCCGCTCGGGCCGAACTCGGTGGCGGCGTGCTCCTCGACGCCGTTCACGAATTGGACCTGCTCGTATGGCTCCTCGGGCCCGAACTTGAAACAGTAGGAGCCGTGGTCGCCCGTCTGGGGGACCTCGACGTTGACGTCGAGGACACGGTCGCCGCCGTACTCCGTCACCGGGATGGCGCAGTAGCCACTCTGGATCTCGACTATCTCGCCCGCAAGTACCGGCGCGGGCTCGAAGTCACGGGAACCGATGCCACCGTCCGCCTGGATTGGGCGCGCCGCGTGCTCGAGATAGAGGATGGCTCCGGGCTCACCACCGAGGCGGCGGACACCGTGGTCGCCGAGTCATATCAGCGCCAGTCCGATGTCTTCCTCGCCTGGCTGGACGATCGGGCGAAGCCCCCGGTGGATGGCCCCACGGCGCTGGCTTCTCTGCGATTGGTCGATGGGATCCGGCGGCTGGCCAAGTGACCGAACCTGCTCTGTGCGTGATTCAGGCCCGGATCGGCTCCAGTCGGTTGCCCGGTAAGGTCCTGGCTGATCTGGGTGGGCGCCCGATGCTGGCCTTCCTCCTCGACCGTTTGCGGCCGGTCGCGTCCGTCCACACGGTCGTGGCCACCAGCGATCTGCCCGCCGATGATCCGGTCGCCGACGTCGCCTCATCGTGTGGCGTGGCCGTGATACGCGGCCCTGAACAAGACGTCTTGGCCAGATACGCCCTGGCCATCGCTGCCTATCCCGCCGAGACCGTCGTCCGGATCACCGGCGACTGTCCGTTGACAGATCCCGCGGTCGTCGACGCAGCGATTCGCCGGCATCACCAGACCAACGCTGACTACACGAGCAACACGCTGGTGCGAACGTTTCCCGACGGTCTGGACGTTGAGGTGATCGCTACCCGAGCCCTGCTGGAGGCGGCCGCGGAGGCGACAGATGCAGTCGAGCGCGAGCACGTCACCCCGTTCGTGTACCGCCGGCCCCGTCGCTATCGCCTCGCCGTGCTCCGCCATCCCGAACTGCTTGGAGACGAGCGCTGGACCGTCGACACGGCCGCCGATCTCGATTTCGTGCGGTCGGTGGTCGACCACTTCGGCGATCGCCGCGACTTTGGCTTGGACGAAGTCGTCGCCATCGTCGGGCGGCGGCACCGCGCTGGTCATCGCGAACTGCGCGTGGCTGACGCAGAAGGTGAACCGGCCGTCCGCGCCTGGGAGGTGCTCGAGGGAGACAGATCCGCCGGCACCGTCCGAATGGAAGTAGATGATGCCGTAGGAACCGTTGTGGTGGATACCGCCGCTCCGATCGAACAGGTAACCGAGTTGCTCATGGGCCAACTGGCCGCCGACTGCCAGGTCCGAGAGGTACGGATCAGTCAGGCCGGCCTTGTGGTGGCCACCGCCGGGTTGGACCCGGCCGGTCACGCACTGCGGTGGCGGTCCCGCGTGACCCTTCGAGCCGCGACCATGGATGACGTTGAGCGACTGTGGCATTGGCGCAACGATGATCTGACCCGACGCAACTCCGTCTCGACCGACGAGGTGCCCTGGGAGGACCACGCCAGGTGGCTGGAGAACGCACTTGGTCGGCTGGATCGGCACCTCTTCATCGCCGAAGAGGACGGGGTACCTGTCGGCCAGGTGAGGCTCGATACTCTCCCTGACGGCTGGGAAGTTTCGATCACCATCGCACCAGAGGCCCGCGGACGCCGCCTGGCTGTCGCCCTTCTGAACGCCGTGGGCACAAACGTGACCGGTGCGCTACATGCCCACGTGAAACCCGACAACAGCTCATCTCTTCGAGCATTCGAGGCGGCCGGCTACGGGGCAACCGGCGACGAGATGAGAGACGGAACTCTTCTCATCCACCTTCTACGAGCCTAGGGTGGCTCGTCGAGCGTCACCTCCTGGTAGTGGGTGTCCAGGCTCTTGTGGAGCAGCGAGTGCGCGACCCGATGGGTCGGATCAGCATCGCCGCTCGGGACCTCCCCGCCGTACTGTCCAATCAACGATACGACCGGGCAGTAGAGCCCTGACGCACAGAATGCGTCCGCATAGTCCTGCTTGAATGTCCAGAGCCCGGCTTGGTGCTTGTACGGAGTCTTGGCGAAGCCAGCGGGCAGGAAGTCGCCGATCGCCAGATGCCCGCCATCAGCCACGAGGCGATCTACCTCGGCGATCGATCGGAGTAGTAAGGATCGACCTACCCAATGGAAGACGAAGCTGACGAGAACCAAGCTGAAGACACCGGCGATCGGGATCTCGTCCATAGTGCCAACCGCAAACTCGACCCGGGGATATCGCTGCCGGCCCTCTTCGACGGCGGCGCGCGACGGATCGACGGCGACAGCTCGACAGCCCCAGCGCTCGGACAAGGCCGCCACCCGGTGACCGGAGGCAGCCCCGATCTCGATCACCGAATCCGGCCTCAGGTCCGCCATCGCGAGCACCCGGACGAGCGGGTCGGCATCCGGGTCATATGCCGTAGCAGCGGCGCGGTTGCGCTCGAAGTACCGGTCACCCTCGCCGGATGAAAAGGCAGTCGCCTGGGCATCGACCACGGTTGGGAGTCTAGTGACGACGACGACATGGCTCGGGACCGCCGGGAGGCTCCAAGAAGCCACCGCCGCCGAGGATGGCGTCGCACAACCGATCGATGTCGGCGTCGACGCCTGGAGCGAGGTCGCCCAGTTCGGTTGTCGTGATGCGAGCCAACCCAGGCACGTGCTCGACCACGCCGGGCGCCTGGACAGGTACGCGGAAGAAAAACAGGTACGCGTATCGCCGTGCCAGCGTTAGATCGGGGGCGACCGCGTTCGGATCTTCAAGAGCCTTCTCGAGAAGCCGGTCGAAGTCCTCCGGCGACGACGCGTCCAGCGTGAACCCCTTGTCTCTGTAGTGCGTGCGTCCGGCCACAATCACCGGCGTCTGGTGAAGCGCCAACTCCAGACCGGTCGTCGACGTGAAGACAAGCCCCAGGTCGCTTGCCGCCATCAGCGGATACGAGCTCGTCGGATCACCGGCTTCGATGACGCGGACGTTTGCCGGCAACGGCTGGAACCGTCCCCGAACGAACTCGGCCAGAGGTTCACGGGTCTGCTTGCCGGCCAGCTTCGATTCAGCCGGGTGGATTCGGATCACCAACTCATCGCGAGGCCTGCGGACGAACGCCTCGACCGCCGCCACCAACCAGTCGTGAATGCCGGGGAACGCCAACTCCTGACCAAGCACCGCAGAGTCCCACGTCAGATTGGTGAAAAGAGTGACCAACCGGCCTTCCCGTTTCGCGTCGGCCGAACCGTCAAACTTGGCATCGGTCCAGTACCGATCCATCGTCCGCCTGCCCACCATCCGATCCTGCAGGTAGGAATCGAGCTCCTTTTCCTCTTCAGCCGCGAGCGGAACGTCCCGCCATGCCGTCCAGAGGCTGGACACGTCGAGGATGTCACCGTCCCCACGCCGGAAGAGAAGTGTATCGATAATGAAACCTCGCTCGTAGGCGACCACGTCGATCCCTCGTCGGCGACACAACTCCCACGCAATCGACTCGAAGAAGAACAGTCCGTTGAGTAACACCACCGTGTCCGGTCGGGCATCGTCAAGCACCACTTGAAGGCCAGCGAGCACCCGCCGGGCCGAACGAAGAAATCGTCGCGCCGTCATCGGCGCCAAGGGATCGTCGTCGACAACTGACCTCACCAGAAACCACCGCAGCGGGATACTCATGAGCCGGCCGAGCGGGAAGCCGTCATGTTCGACGTTGAGCAGTTCGTTAAGGCTCATCCCGTCCAGCTCGGGCCAGTCTCCCGGGTCCTCGGCGGCCCACGCATCCCTGAGTTCGACCAACGGGAAACCGTGGGAACGCACGGATGTACGGACGTAGCGAGCGCACGAGCGGCACGGGACCGGTGGTCCCTCGTAGGTGTTCACTCGATCGCACAGTTCGAGGCCTCCCCCACATGTCGCAAAGACGACGTCGGCCCCCCGCAAGCGAAGTCCCTGAGCGATCATCGACTCCCACTGCACGTGGGATGCCCAGTCCCTGGGGGTGAGGAAGAGCACCCGCTTGCCACCGTCGACCCGTGAACCAGCGTCGTTAGCCAGGAGACCTCTCGCACGAGCCTGTTCTTGAAGGTGCCTGGCTCGTATCTGCTCCGGAGCCGAACCAATCTGACGTAGCCCCAGGTGGATGCCCTTCAGCGCATATTCGCCCAATCGGTCCCGCGACGGAAGCGGGCTCACTTCCGCCTCTCCGGCCTCGATGTGAATGCACGACCGCTCAGCGCCCGCTCACAACCGACGAGAAAGCCCGCGCCATACGACCAATGGCAGATTTCGAAAGCACCGAACACCCGGTGCGGCGCTACCCCGGGATCGTCCGCGGAGCGCCAGGCTGCGACCGAGCAGGCGATGGCATGGAGGACGGGGATGACGAAGCGAGTCCGGCGGCGGCCCGCTGCTGCCGCGGCGATGCTCGTGAGAACAAGAGCGGCTGGAGCGAGTGGTCGCCAGCTCGGGAGGCTCCGATGCTTCGTCAACGTCGATGCCTTGCCCAGCCCGTAGTTGAAGTACTGGCGGGCCAGCCGGCGCGGCGTATCGCGAGGGAAATACCAGGAGCGGATACTCGGGTCCAGCACGATCCGACCTCCCCGCCGGGTGAGGCGAAAGTTCAGCTCGTGATCCTCGGCCCCCCACTGGAGCCGGTCCTCGTCGAAGCCTCCCAGCGTCGTCAAGGTTTCCCGCCACCAGCACCCGAGGTACACCGTGTCGGCCTCCTCGCGCCTCTCCGAGTAGTGGAACTTTCCGGGGCCGACCCCGAACGGGGACGTGGTAGCCGCGGCCACTGCCCGGCCGAATGAGGTGGAACCAGCTGGCCGCATCGGGCCGCCCACGTTGTCCGCGCCGGTCTCGAGGAGAACATCGACGCAGGCCTTTACATAGTCGCGGGCGTAGACCGTGTGGGCGTCGGCCCGGACAATTACGTCGCCGGTGGCTTCTGCGACGGCTACATTCAATCCCGCCGCCGCCGTCACGCCGCGATTCTCGATGACCCGCACAAGGGACCCTTCCGCCACAGCCAGTTCTTGGGTGCCGTCGTCCGAGCCGCCGTCGGCGACCAGGATCTCGAGGACGTCGCTCCCCTCCTGCGCGACCAACGTGGAGAGACAGTCCCAAATGAAACGCCGCTCGTTCAATACGGGGAGGATGACGGACACGGTCGGCCGCCGGGTGCCTTTCGATGCTGTCTGGATCGTCATGGTGTGGGTGTGGACACCCTAGTCTTCGCTCCGCATGCGACGGTTCATACTGACGCGACTCGGAAAGGAGATGTGACCCTCGTGGAGATCATGGAACACCGAGGTAAGCACCTCGGCCGGCTTACGGCATCCGCCAAGTGGTTTCTCTTTGCCGTGGCCGCCGATGACCGGCGCCGCTCCGTGTACGACCGCCTCATCGCGAAGGCACGTTCCTCCGATGTCGCCAGGCGACGGGACGCAGTCAGGGACCTTCCGCAGCCCTCCGTCAAGATCGACCGCCAGGTGGGGTTTGCGACCTGTGACCCGGCCAGCTTTGGCGGAACTGAAGATGTCGTGGACGAGGTCCAACGCGTGTCCGGCACGATCTTCGGAGACGACGCGTATGCCGAGAAGCCGTATCTGGCAGACGCGTCCCTGGCGGCCGATTTGTCGCCGTCCTCGCCTCTACTGCGCTTTGCCCTCAACGATCAGCTAGTAGCGACCGCGGCCGAATATCTCGACGCTGTCCCCATACTCAGCGGGATCTATGCACTCCGCTCGACGCACGTGCCGGGCCCGCCAACCGGCAGCCAGCTCTTCCATTGCGACTGGGAGGCGGTGCGTCAAGTGAAGGTTTTCGTCCACTGCGGCCCCGTTACAGCCGAGGATGGGCCGCTCACCGCCATCGCCGCCGCCGCGTCTCGACGGGCCAAGAGATACCTACGATACCGGTACGGCGGGG
>CAXMLU010000142.1:0-12476 GCA_964194255.1 uncultured bacterium | reverse complement strand
GCTGCCACCCTGGCGCTGATGGGCAGGGTGGGGGTGACCCTCGTGTCCGGGTCGCCAACCATGTATGCGGCATGGGCCAGTGCTCCCGATATCGAGACAGACGCCCTGGTCGCCGCCTTCGCCAAGGTGCGGTTGGCGACATCGGGCGCGGCCCCGCTCTCGGAGGAGGTGGCCGAGTCCTTCCAGCGCCGGTCGGGCGTGGCCATCCATCAGGGGTACGGGTTGACCGAAGCTTCCCCGGTGGTCACCTCGTCGCTGCTCGACCGGCCGCCTCGATGGGGCTCGGTCGGGGTGCCTCTTCCCGGCCTGGACGTGCGCCTGGTGGACGAGGAGGGGCAGGACGCGCTGGTCGGCGATCCGGGTGAGATCTGGGTGCGGGGGCCGAACGTGTTCGCCGGATACTGGGAAGAGGGCGAGGCCACCCGCCGTGCCCTCACCAACGACGGTTGGTTGCAGACCGGAGATGTCGCCATCGCCGGTGACGACGGCGAGCTGTACCTAGTGGACCGGGCCAAGGACCTCATCATCGTGTCGGGTTTCAACGTGTACCCGGCGGAGGTGGAGGAGGTTCTCTGGCACGCGCCGGGCGTCGTCGAGGCGGTCGTCATCGGCCGGCCCGACGACCGCACCGGCGAGACGGTGGTCGCCTACGTGGTGGTCGACGATCCCGACCACCCGCCGGCGTCAGCCGATCTCGTCGCGTGGTGCCAGCGTTCCGTGGCCCGATACAAGTGTCCCACGCAGATCACCGTGGTCCCGTCGTTGCCCCACGGCCTGGGCGGGAAGCTGCTTCGCCGCGCCATCCGGGACGGAGCCGGTCCGTCCGACTGGAGCTGACGTGGCCACCAGGAAGCCGGCGAAGATGACGACGATCCCGGCCAGCAGGGTCACCGCGAAGGCGGTCATGGCGTCCACTACCGAGTTGAGCAGACCGCTGGCCCCCGTGATCAGGGTCCCGACCGCGATCAGCCCATTCGAAACGACGAGCGGGCCGCGCTTCTCCCGCCATGCGCTCCACCCCGCCCCGCCCAGCACGACCAGGGCACTCGCCCCCGACGCGGTCGCGGCCAGGATGCGGGGCAGCGGTCCGAACACCTCGGAGCCGCGAGGCAGCCGGCCGGCGGGGATGGCGGCCCGGAACGGCGCCACCGCCACCACGCCGGCGGCAAAAGCGACGAAGAGACAGATGATCACCGCCCACCGATCGCCCTGGCGGCGGCCGCCCAGCAGGTACACGGTGCCAAGGGCGAGGAAGGGCACGTTGGCGATGGCGCCGAAGAGGTAGAAGAGCCGGAACAGCGGACCGTTCCACCCGCCCTGGGCCCCGCTGGCCAGCGCCGCCGACGCCATCGAGAAAAGGAACAGCGCCGCCGTCCAGGCCAATTCGTGTGGACGGTGGCGAGCCAGCCATCGCTCGAAGGTGGACATGGCGAAGGCCAGGGCGACCAGTGCGGCACCGACGGCGGACGCGGTTTGCAGGGTCATGCTCGGCCTCAGAGCGTAGAGCCAACCTCGCATGTGAACGCGCGCACGACGCGACCTAGCATGTGCGCTCGTGACACCGGAACGTCGAATTCCGGAGGCGACGGTTGCCCGCCTCCCGGTCTACCTGCGAAGCCTGCTGGAGGCCGCCGAGGCGAAGACGCGGACCATCTCGTCCGAGCGGCTGGCCGACCTGGCCGGCGTGAACGCCGCCAAAGTCCGCAAAGACCTCTCCTACCTCGGCTCGTACGGCACCCGCGGGGTCGGCTACGACGTCGAGTACCTGCTCTACCAAATCAGCCGGGAGCTTGGTCTGACCCAGGACTGGCCGGTGGTGATCGTCGGCGTGGGCAACCTGGGCCACGCCCTGGCCAACTATCGCGGCTTCTCGGCGCGCGGGTTCCGGATCGCCGCTCTGTTCGACGCCGACCCGGACAAGGTGGGGGAGCGGATCGGTTCGTTGTCGGTGCGCCCCATCGACGATCTCGGCCCGGTCGCCCGCGCCGAGCGCGTCGCCATCGGCGTCATTACCACCCCGCCCCAGGTCGCTCAGGAGGTAGCGGACCGGCTGGTAGAGGCGGGTGTGACCTCGATCCTCAACTTCGCCCCGACCGTGCTCAATGTCCCGGAACACGTATCGCTCCGCAAAGTGGATCTCTCCATCGAGCTGCAGATCCTCAGTTTCTACCAGCAGCGGGCGGCCGGATCGGCATCGGCGACCGCGCACAAGCTCGCTTGACCGCGATGCCCAGTCCGTCCTATCCGGTCAATTTGCTCCTGGAGGGTCGTCGGGTCCTCGTGATCGGAGGTGGCTCGGTGGCGGCCAGGAAGGTGGCCGGGCTGTTGGCCGGCGGTGCCGAGGTGGAGGTGGTGGCGTCCTCAGTCGGGGCGGCTGTCCGGGACCTCCCCGGAGTGCGATGGGAAGAACGTCCCTACCGCCGCGGCGAGGTGTCCGGCTACTGGCTGGTGGTCGCCGCCACCAACGACCCGGCCGTGAACCGCACGGTCTACGAGGACGGCGAGGCGGCCCACGTGTGGGTCAACTCCGCCGACGACCCGGCCTCGTGCTCATTCACGCTGCCCTCGGTGGCCCGCCGCGGCCCCATCGTCATCGCCGTGTCAACAGGCGGCCAGAGTCCGGCCCTGGCCGCGTGGCTCCGCCGCCGCCTGGAAGCCGACGTCGGCCCGGAATACGAGGTCTTGGCCGGTCTGTTGTCAGAAGCGCGAACATGGTTGAAAGAGGCTGGCCAATCGACCGAGGGGCTCGACTGGCACAAGGCCTTGGATTCAGACATGCTCGATCTGATTCGAGCCGGCCAAATCACTGAAGCAAGGGAGCGCCTCCAGGCGTGGCTGTCGTCGTTGTAGGCCTGAACCACCGCACCGTGCCGCTCACCATCCTCGAGCGGATGGCCGTGAACCGGGCGCGCCTGCCCAAGGCGCTGCGGGACCTGGCGTCGCGACCCCACCTGGACGAGGCGGTGCTGCTGTCCACGTGCATGCGGACCGAGGTGTACGCGACCGCGGAGCGCTTCCACGGCGCCCTCCAGGACATCCGGCACTTCCTGGGCGAGATCTCCGACGTGTCGCCCGAGGATTTCGTCGACCACCTGTACGCCTACTACGAGGATGCCGCCGCGTCCCACCTGTTCCGGGTGGCGTCCGGACTCGAGTCGTCGGTGCTCGGCGAGGGCGAGGTGCTCGGGCAGGTGAAAACGGCCTGGGAGGCGGCCCGCCATGAGGGCACCGGAGGGGCCGCGCTGGGGCGCCTGTTCCGCCACGCCGTGGAGGTGGGGAAAAGGGCGCGTTCCGAGACAGCCATCGCGCGGGGCACCACCTCGCTGTCGCAGGCGGCCGTGGCGCTCGCCGCCTCCCGACTCGGCCCAGGGGGCCTGGCCGGGAAGTCGTTGCTTGTGTTGGGCGTGGGGGACATGGGCTCGGGGATGGCCCAGGCCCTGTCATCGTTGGCGTCATCCGGCAACGTCGAGATCCTGGTGGCCAACCGGACCTGGGGGAAGGCCGCTGACCTGGCTCGCCGCTGCGGTGGCACGGCCGTCGCCCTCGGCGCCCTGGCATCCACCTTGGAAACGGTGGACGTCCTGTTGACCTCGACCGGCTCGACCCACGTACTGATCGAGGAAGACGACCTGGCGGCGGTGATGGCGGCCCGAGGCCACCGGCCGTTGCTCATCGTGGACGTCGCCATGCCCCGTGACGTGGACCCGAGGGCCGGACGGCTACCCGGCGTGACCTTGCTCGATCTCGACGATCTGAAGGCGTTCGCCGAGCAGGGCGTGGCCGAGCGCCAGCGAGAGGTGAGCCGCGTCGAGGAGATCATCGGCGTCGAGGTCGACCGGTACCTGGAGGTCACGGCCGAACGGGAGGTGGCCCCACTCATCGCCGCGGTGCGCGAGCAGGCCGAGGCGTGGCGAACGGCCGAGCTGGCCCGCTTCCGAGGGCGGCTCGAAGGTCTCTCCGACCGCGAGCGAGAAGCGGTCGAGGCGCTGACCAAAGGCCTGGTGGCGAAGCTGCTCCACGAGCCGACGGTGCGCCTCAAGGAGGCGGCGGGCACGCCTCGCGGCGACCGGTTGGCTGAGGCTCTCCAGACGCTCTTCGACCTCTAGAGGGGTGACCCGGCGGCTGCGGATCGCCACCCGGGGCAGCCCCCTGGCTCGCTGGCAAGCCGACCATGTCGCCTCACTCCTCAGCGAGTCCGAGCGGACCGTCGACATCGTGGTTGTCGAGACAACTGGAGACCTCCGCCGCGACGTGCCCATCTCCGAGCTGGGCGGCCAGGGCGCATTCGTCAAGGAAGTGCAGACGGCGGTGCTCGACGGCCGGGCGGATGTGGCCGTGCACTCGGCCAAGGATCTTCCCTCGACGACGGCGGCCGGCCTGGTCCTCGCCGCCGTTCCCGAGCGAGAGGATCCTCGCGACGCGCTGGTTGGTGCCGCCCTGGACGAGTTGGGAACGGGCGCCACCGTGGCGACCGGGTCGGTCCGCCGCCGCGCCCAGCTGGCCTGGCTCCGGCCGGACCTCACCTTTGTGGGCCTGCGCGGCAACATGGACACCCGCGTCTCCGCCCCATCCCGCCCGGGCGGACCCGCGGCCGTGGTCGTCGCCGTTGCCGCGCTGCTCCGCCTGGGTTGGCAGGATCGGATGGCCGAAATCCTGTCGGTCGATGCCATGCTTCCCCAGGTGGCTCAGGGCGCGCTCGGCATCGAGTGCCGGCAGGACGACGACGAGGTCCAGGCCCTGCTGGCATCCGTCGAGCACCACCCCTCGCGGGTTGCCGTCGACGCCGAACGCTCGTTTCTGGCCCAGCTCGGCGGTGGCTGCGACCTCCCCGTCGGAGCCCTCGGGCACGCCCAGGCCGATGGTGCCCTGAGCCTCACCGGCCTGCTGTGCAGCCTCGATGGTCGGGTCCGCCTGTCCGTCCGCCTGGACGGGAACGCATCGGATCCGGCCGCACTCGGTGTGGCTGTGGCCCAGTACCTCCTCGACCAATCCGGCGGCCAAGCCCTCCTCGATGACGTCGCCGCCGTGCCATGACCGTCTATCTGGTCGGGGCCGGTCCCGGCGACCCGGGGCTCCTCACCGTGCGAGGCGCGGAGGTCCTGGCCGCCGCGGATGTGGTCGTGCACGACCGGCTGGCGGAGCCGTCGTTGCTTGATCTCGCGCCCGCCGGCGCCCAGCGCATCGACGTTGGCAAGACACCTGGCGGTCCCGTCGACCAGGAAGCCATCAACCAGCTGCTCGTCAGCCGCGGGCGGGCTGATGGCACCATCGTCCGGCTCAAGGGGGGCGACCCGTTCGTGTTCGGGCGGGGTGGGGAGGAAGCGCTGGCGTTGGCGGCGGCGGGCGTGGACTTCGAAGTCGTCCCCGGAGTCACCTCCGCTGTCGCCGTCCCGGCCTATGCGGGCGTGCCCTTAACCCATCGCGGCCTAGCCACATCGTTCACGGTGGTCACCGGCCACAGCCGTCACGATATCGACAGGGAGACCAACTGGGAAGCCCTGGCGGCCGCGGGCGGCACCATCGTCGTCCTCATGGGCGTCGCTCACCGCCAGGCCATCGCCGACCGGCTCGTCGCCGGCGGCCTCGCAGCCAACACCCCGGTGGCGGCCGTCCAGTGGGGGACCCGGCCTGGCCAGGCGACGGTGCGCACCACCCTGGCCGGGCTCGGCGGCGCCGATCTCCAGCCGCCCGCCACCATCGTCATCGGAGCCGTCGCCGGCCTCGACGTGGGGTGGTTCGAGCGAAAGCCACTGTTCGGCCGCCGCGTCGTGGTCACCCGCGCCCGCCCGCAGGCCTCCGCCCTCATCTCCCGCCTGCGGGCTAAGGGCGCCGAGACCATCGAGGTGCCGGCCATCTCCGTCCAGGCCCCGGCGGACGGAGGCCTCGCGCTCTCCCTGGCGGCCGCGGCGCTGGCCGGCGGTACGTACGACTGGGTGGTCTTCACGTCAGAGAACGCCGTGTACCGATTCCTGCCGTTGCTGCGCGACAGCCGCGCCTTCGGCACGGCATCGGTGGCCGCCATCGGCGCAGGTACGGCCGGCGCCCTCGCCCACTGGCGAATCGTCGCCGACCTGGTGCCGCCCGCCTTCGTCGCCGAGTCAATGCTGGAGGTGTTCCCCGCCCCTCAGCAGGGAGGTGGGCGGGTACTCCTGCCTCGGGCCGCGGTCGCTCGCGCCGTGCTGCCGGACGGCCTGCGGGCGCGCGGCTGGCACGTGGATGTCGTCGAGGCGTACCGGACCGTCCCCGTGGCGCCCGAGGCGGAGAGCCTCGAGGCGGCCCGGCGGGCCGACGCCATCACCTTTGCTTCCTCGTCAACGGTGACGTCGTATCTGTCCGCCGCCGGGGTGGAAGGGGTGCCACCCTTCGTGGCCTGCATCGGACCGGTCACGGCCGAGACGGCCCGCGCTGCCGGCCTGCACGTGGATGTCGTCGCCGCCGAGCACACCATCGACGGGCTGGTCGAGGCTCTGGTCACCGGTCTCCGCTCTCGTCCGGTCCGGTCCTAATGGGGTGACCAAAAACTTGACGCCGGAAACTCGCTACCAAACAGGCACTCGGAGTCGTAACAAGGCAATCGAGTTTCCGGCGTTAAGTTCGCAGGCACCCCATTAGGCTTTGGGTATGGCCTTCCCCGCTCGCCGCCTGCGGCGACTTCGCCGGACCCCCGCCCTCCGGCGCCTGGTGGCGGAAACCCGGCTCACGCCCGATGACTTCGTCGCCCCTCTGTTCGTTCGGGACGGCATCGACACGCCTCAGCCGATTGTGTCCCTGCCCGGGGTCGTTCAGCACACGCGGGACTCGTTGGTCAAGGAATCGCGCCGACTCCACGCCCTGGGTGTACCGGCCGTCATCCTGTTCGGTCTTCCCGCGCCTAGCGACAAGGACGCGGTCGGATCGGGCGCGTGGGACCCCGAAGGCATCGTGCAGGTGGCGCTGAAGGATCTCCGGGCCGAACTCGGCGACGAGATGGTGCTGATGGCCGACCTGTGTCTCGACGAGTACACCGATCACGGCCATTGCGGCGTCCTCGATGAACGAGGCGAGGTGGTCAACGACTCGACCATCGAGCTCTACGCGCGGATCGCCGTCGCGCAAGCCACCGCGGGTGCCGATATGGTCGCTCCCTCGGGGATGATGGACGGCCAGGTAGGGGCGATCCGCACCGCCCTCGACGGCGCCGGGTTCGGGCACGTCGCCATCCTGGCGTATGCCGCCAAATACGCCTCCGCCCTGTACGGCCCGTTCCGCGAGGCGGTGAACGTGACCATCGCCGGCGGTGGCGATCGCAAGAGCTATCAGCAGGACTACCGCAACGGGCGGGAGGCACTGGTCGAGGTGGCGCTCGACGTGGTCGAAGGGGCGGACGTGGTCATGGTCAAGCCTGCGCTGTCCTACCTCGACGTGATCGCGGCCGTGCGGGCCTCGGTGGATCTGCCCGTGGCCGCTTATCACGTGAGCGGTGAATACGCCATGCTCAAGGCCGCCGCCGAACGAGGCTGGATCGACGGTCCGGCGGTTGCCCTCGAACACGTGACCGCCATCAAGCGGGCCGGCGCCGACATCATCCTCACGTACCTGGCCGCCGAGTTGGCGGAGTCGCTGGGTTGAGCAACGAGGCATTGTTCAAGCGAGCCGGCCAGGTGATCCCGGGCGGCGTCAACTCTCCGGTCCGGGCCTTCGCCGCGGTCGGTGGAACCCCGTACTTCGTGGCCCGGGCGGCCGGCTCACGGGTTTGGGACGTGGAAGGCCGGGAGTATCTGGACTACGTCCAGTCCTACGGGGCCTCGATTCTCGGCCATGCCCATCCGGCTCTGGTGGCGGCGGTCACCTCGGCGGCGCGCGATGGGACCACCTTCGGCGCGCCCACCGAGCGCGAAGTGGATCTGGCCGCCGAGATCTGCGGGCGCGTGGCCGGCTGCGAGCTGGTGCGGCTGGTCTCCAGTGGGACGGAGGCCACGATGACGGCGCTGCGCGTGGCCCGAGGGTTCAGCGGGCGCGATCGCATCGTCAAGTTCGCCGGTTGCTACCACGGCCATAGCGACGCGCTCTTGGCCGGCGGCGGCAGCGGCGTGGCCACCCTCGGATTGCCCGACTCGGCTGGCGTTCCCGCGTCGGCGGTGGCCGAGACGGTCGTTGTTCCCTACAACCGGGTCCCGGGTAAGGATGTACTGGAGAACGCGGCCTGCGTGATCGTGGAGCCGGTGGCCGCCAACATGGGCCTGGTTCCGCCGGAGCCCGGATTCCTCGAAGGGCTGCGCCGGGCCTGCGACGATGCCGGGGCGTTGTTGATCTTCGACGAGGTCATCACCGGGTTCCGCCTGGCGCGAGGCGGCGCGTCGTCGGTCTACGCCGTCACCCCGGATCTGTGGTGCTTCGGCAAGGTCATCGGAGGCGGCCTGCCCATCGGCGCAGTCGGGGGTCGCCGCGACGTGATGGCGGTGCTGGCCCCGCTCGGCGCCGTCTATCAGGCCGGCACCTTGTCAGGGAATCCGGTGGCGACGGCGGCCGGGCTGGCGGTGCTGGCGGAGTTGGACGACGACGCGTATGCGCGGTTGTCCTCCACGGCTGCGGGACTGGTGGCGGCCATGGGTAAAGAGGCGGACGCGGCGGGCGTGGAAGTCCACTTCCCGGTGGTGGGGCCCCTGGTTGGCGTGTTCTTCGGGCCGGCGCCGGTTACCGACTTCGACTCGGCTCGAGTGTCGGTGCAAGTGGGCAAGTACCCGGCGTTCTTCCATGGCTTGTTGAGCCGAGGCGTGGCGATCGCGCCGGGTGCCTATGAAGTGTGGTTTCCCAGCCTGGCCCACACCGACGCCGACTTGGAGAAAACTGTGGCAGCAGTGGGACAAGCCCTGCGGGAGATCTAGCCCGCGTCGGGAACGAGGCGGGCGATGGCGGCCACGGCCCGGTAGGCGGCTTCGGCCGGTCCGATCTCGTCGGGACGAAGCAGGTTGGCCATGATGCGCAGCACCCACTCCATGAGCGTGCGGCTGCGCATGCTGGTCGACACCAGCGCTCGCATCAGCTCGGGGCGGCCGATGATGCGCACGAAGGCCCGGGCCACCTTGAAGTACAGCCCGTAGGTCTCCTGCAGCTGCCGGTCGTACTCTTGGAGGGCCAGGCCGTTGCCGCTGGTCAACGCGTCGGAGAGGTGCGTGGCCGCCATCCGCCCCGTCTCGTAGGCGTAGGCGATGCCCTCGCCGTTGAACGGGTTGATCGACCCGCCGGCGTCGCCGACGATAAGGGTGGTGGGTCCGGCATGCGGACCGACGGAGAGCGCCATCGGCAAGCGCCCGCCGGTGGCCGGGCCACACGAGGTCGCCGGCGAGATCCCCCACGATGTCGGTGCGTAGTCGACGAAGGCATCCATCAGGTGGCTGGTGTTGACCGCCTTCCACTGGTTGAAGGTGGACAGCAGTCCGATGCCGACGTTGACCCGGCCGTCGCCGACCGGGAAGATCCAGCCATAGCCGGGCAACACGTTGCCGGCCTTGTCTCGGATGTCGAGGTGGCTCTCGATCCACGGCTCGTCGTGGCGCGGCGACTCGTAATACCCGCGGATGGCCATGCCGAGCGGGTAGTCCCGGTTCCGCGTCGTGCCGAGGGCCCGGCCGAACCGGGAGTTGGCCCCGTCCGCCACCACGACGTAGCGAGCCCGGATTTCCTCCGTGGTCGGCTCGCCCAAACCCTTTCCCCTGATCACTGCCCCCCGGACGAGCCCCCCTTCGACGACCGGCGCGACCGCCTCCGCCCCCTCGATGATGGTCGCCCCCGCCTTCTCGGCCCGCTGCGCGACGAGGGCGTCGAGATCCTTGCGGGTCACCACGTAGCCGTAGGGGGGGTAGTCGGGGTGGGCGGGCCAGCGCAGCTCCAGCGTGCGCCCGAAGGCGATGGAGCGCAGTCCGTCGAACCGGTGGTGCCCGGCCAGCTCGTCGGCCAAGCCCATGTCGTGCAACTGCTTCACCGACCGCGGCGTCAGGCCATCGCCGCAGGTCTTCTCCCGCGGGTAGGTCTTCTTCTCCACCAGCACCACGTCATGGCCGGCTTCGGCCAGCCAGTAGGCGCACGCCGCCCCCGATGGGCCACCCCCAACCACCAGAACGTCGCGGGCCAGGTCCGTCACCGGGGCTACAGCTGCTCGCGTTCGTACTGGACCACGTCGGCGATCTGCGCATCGGTCAGCGACCCCGCGAAGCTCGGCATGATCCCCTGGGCGGGCCCGTGCTGGCCGCCGACCCGGTTTGGATCGCCGTACTTCTTGCCGGCAAACGGGCCAGAGCCGGTCTTCACCCAGCTGATCTGATCGTTGACATCAGGGAAGGTCAGCTTGCCCTCGCCGCCGGTCAGCTTGGGACCGATCCCGCCCTCACCGGTGGCGCCGTGACACTGGCTGCAGCCCGCCGACCGATAGACGCCCGCACCGATGGCCAGCGGGTCCTGGACCGCTTTCTGGGCGTGGTTGGAGAAGGCGGCTGGATACAAGGCGGCCCACAGCGGCATGCCGACCAGCACCGGCATCACCCACAGCGGGATCTTGTGGCGGGTCGGGCCGGCCGGAGCGACATAGGTGGGGGCTTCCTCCACGACGGCAGGAAGACCGGCTTCCTCCGTCACCTCGGGTGCGGCCGCCTCCTCCGGCGCTTCCGATGCGGCCGCCACCGGCGCCGGCGCCGCCGGGGCGTCGTCGCCACCCTCTCCTCCCCCCAGGCCAAGCGCGGCCCTGCGCTCTTTCGACCGGCGCAGGAGGTGCTCGGGGATCTCGGTCACGCCTACCTCCTCGGAGTGGCCGCAGGCCGCCCCGATCGAGTCCGTGGGGGTACTAGAACGGCCTGACATTACGCCCTCCGCTACCGCCGCGACGAAACGCCAATCCGATGTGCTCGGCTTTCGCGGGAAGTGCTAGAACCGCACCTATCGGGAGAGGAGTTCTGTTTCCGGTAGCATGTGCAAAGATTCACGATCACGCAAGCCAACCCCTCAACGCACAGGCCGAGCGCCAGGAGCAGCCCACACATTGGTCGCCTTCATCGCCTCGATCGTCGTGACCGCGGTGCTGGTGGGTGCGCTCGTGCGTTTCGCCGAGCAGCGGCCACCGGGGACGCCCCTGACGTGGGGCGAGGCCTTCCTGGCGGCTCTGTTCATCTTCGCCCTGCTGCTGATGATCTACGGCGTGGTTCCGGACCGCTGGCTGCGCTGGGCGGACGGCGATCTGAAGTGGCGCAGCGACAAGATCGGGATCCCGGTGGGCGGCATCGGGATCGCCCGCTGGCATCTGTTCCACAAGCCCTACCTGCTGTTCCCCAAAGGCATCAGCTTCGGCGCCCACAGCGCCGGCAAGGTGAAGATCACCGCCCAGGTGCTACGCGACATCATCGCGACCGTCATCTACGGGGTTGGGCTCGGCGGCCAGATCGTGATGTGGTTGTGGTGGCAGCGCCGGGGGAAGAAGCCCGCCGAGCGCCCGGCGATCACCACCTCTGCATACGGGCGGCCGCTGGTGCGACAGACATGAGGTCCGATGGGTCGTAATGACGCCAATCCGCCGCTGCCCAGCTTCCCGGGTGACTACACGCTCACCGAGATCGCGCCCGAGGAGCTCTCCAAGGCGGTCAAGCCCAAGCAGTTCCTGCACATCGACCAGTCGGAATGCATCATGTGTGAGGGCTGCGTCGATATCTGTCCCTGGAAGTGCATCCACATGCTCTCGGCCGACACGGTGGCCGAGGCGGTGGAGACCGATCAGCCTGGTGTCGATCCCGATGACCACGTGATCTTCGTGGTCGACGAGGACGTCTGCACCCGCTGTGGCTTGTGCGTCGACCGGTGTCCCACCGGCGTGATCATCATGGGCCGGGCGGGCGTGGCGGCTCGCGAGGGCGACCCCCATGCGCGCGACTCCAAGCATGGCTATTCGTACGGCATGAGGTTCTAGAGGAGGTCTGGGTGGTTCGACGCATTGCCGACGGCGAAACCAACGAGCGTCCCCCGCTCGCCGAGCGCCTGTCTCACGGCGCGTCCGAACAATGGGGCAAGCTGCAGGGCTCCCAGTTCTGGACCTCGGTATTCCGTCCCGGCTCCATCTTCCGCAAGGGCTACACGGACAGCCCGAGAAACCGCTCCTACGTGATTATGAACAGCGTGCTCTACCACCTTCATCCCGTGAAGGTGAAGCGCCACGCGGTCAAGGTGAGCTACACGCTCTGCCTCGGAGGGCTGTCGTTCTTCCTGTTCATCATTCTGACGGTGACGGGCATTTTCCTGATGTTCTTCTACCGACCCGACGCGGCCAACGCGTGGGGCGACATCAAGAGCCTGCAGACCTCGGTCACGTTCGGATTGCTTGTGCGCAACATGCACCGATGGGCCGCCCACCTGATGGTGCTGTCCGTGTTCCTGCACATGGCGCGGGTCTTCTACCACGGGGCCTACAAACCCCCCCGGGAGTTCAACTGGGTCATCGGCGTCATCCTGCTCACGCT
>CAXMLU010000141.1:0-5587 GCA_964194255.1 uncultured bacterium | reverse complement strand
GGAACCAGGCGATGTCATAGGGCGTCTCGCCCTGGCGCTCCGGATGCCGGAAACGGCTCGGCACGAACTGCTTCCCGTTCACGATGCCGGCATTGGCCGTGAACACCAGGTCGGGAAGGCCGTCCACCGACTCTTGAAATTCCACCTGGGCGCCGGCCTGAATGAGGGCCTGGACGAGATTGTCCCATTGCTGACGGGCCCGTTCCGGGTCGGCGGACACCTCTCGGTGCATCCAGGGATTGATCTCGTACAGCACGCCGAAGTGCTCCGGCGGACACATGAGGTACCGCCGGCCCCACCCCAGTTCGGTCATACCGTCATCGCGGTGGGCAGAGGCGGGCGACGAGGCCGGAGAGGAACAATCCCACGTCGGTGACGATGCCCAGTGCCTGGTGGCTTCCCCGGTCGGCCAGCTTGGTGACCACCGCCTGATTGATGTCCACGCAGTAGGTCTCCACCCCGGCCGGCAGTAGGTTCCCGGTGGCGATGGCATGCAACGTCGAGGCCAGCATCAGTGCAACAGTCACGCCGGGGAGGAGGTAGCGCATGGCATCGGCCGCCTCTACCACGTTGGCGTACACATCCGGCAGCGGACCGTCGTCACGCACCGAGCCCCCGAGTACGAACGGCACCTCGTGCTTGACGCATTCGTAGAGCGCGCCGCCGTCGATATAGCCGGCATCGACCGCGTTGGCGATCGAGCCGTACCGGCGTACTTCGTTGATGACTCGCAGATGGTTGGCGTGGCCGCCCTCGGCGACGACGCCTTCGGCCACCGAGACGCCGAGCGAGGTTCCCATCACATTGGACTCGAGGTCGTGGGCGGCAAAGCCGTTGCCGGCGAACAGCACATCGATCCAGCCCTCGCGGACCAGGCGAGCCACGTCCGGACCCGCGCCGGTATGGATGACGGCGGGGCCGCACACGGCCAGGATACGGCCACCGGACTCCTTGGCGGCGCGGATGCGGTCGGACACCGTAGACACGAGCAGGCCCTTGGGCTTTTCCGATGAGACTTCGGACGCCATGAACTCGAAGGGACTGTGGCCGCGCGGCCGTTGCGACGGCGCCACCCGCACCCCCTCCCGGCCCACGACCATGCGATCCCCGACCCGGACCCGATGCATCGGAAGCGTCCGCACTCGGCCGTCGGGGAGCACGACGGTCCCGCAGTCCATTTCCGGGTTCTCCACATCGACCCATTTGCCATCGAGGCGAACCGAGGTGGGCAGGTTGGTGGTGGAGTAGAAACCGGCGGGGAGCACACCGTCGCGATCGGCGGCCACGATCTCGGCGTCGCGCTGGGACAGCCGGTTGGCGCCGTGCACCTGGAGTTCGGCGAGGAGCGTGGCCAACGTGTCCTCGTCCGGGGCGGAGACCTGCAGCCGCGCCCGGCTGGTGTCGATGTTGGTCTTGCCGATGTCGACGTCGAGCACCGTGTAGTCGGCACCCGCGGCCAGGATGACGTCCATCACCTTGGCCAGGATCAGCGAGTCGATGATGTGGCCCTCCACCTCGACTTGCTCGCTCGGCACCCGGTCCTCCTCTCGAAGATGCGGCACGGAGCCTACCTACCCGCTACCTTCGTGCCGACATGGGTCAGCCGATCATCGTCGTCCAGAAGCAGACCACCGACCGCGGGACCGTGCGTTTCGAACTCAACCGCAGCCTGACCGGAATGGGCCACGAGCGCTACACGTCGCCGCCCGAAGCGGCTCGCAATCGTCCGCCGGACGAGCTCGCCCGCCGCCTCTTCGCCCAGGGCGACGTGATTGCCCTGTCGATGTACTCCAACGAGGTCACCGTGGAGTTGCGACCGCACGGATCGACAGACGGTCTGCTCGAGATCATCGAGGGCCTCTACACCCATTACACGCCGGGAGTCACCCCGTCGATCCCCTAACCACCCGATGGCGGTGGTGATTGGACGATGCGAAGGTGGGCAGCCAGGTCGGCTGGTTGCGAACGGGCGTTGATCCCGCTGGTGGAAGGCATGACGTAGGCAGGCGCGCCGGCGAAGCCGGACGGCTGCCATCCGGCGGTGGCCTTGGTGTCCACCGCCGCCCGCCAGCCTTCCAGGCCGACGAAGACCACCGTGGCCGGGCGCAGCCATCGCACCAGTCGCTCAACGCGTGCCAGCCCTTCGGCGTACTCGGCCGCTGACAGCTGATTGGATCGAGGCGTGGCCCGCTTGCACAGGTCGGTCATGCCGACCCCGTCGTGGGCGAGGGCGTGCCATGGATTTCGCGGCCGGCTGACGAGGCCGGCGTCGAGGGCGGCGCGCCAGAAGCGATTGGTGGCCCCGGCAAAGCCGTAGCCGGCGTCGGCGGCCACCAGGCTCGGATTGAGTCCGCAGATCAGCTGATGCATACCGGGACCGACGAAGTCGGGCAGGGTGCGGGCCCGGCGGCCGGTTGCCCACAGCGCGCCCGGGTGGTCACCGACTCCGTCAATCGTCTCGACGACCAGCTGGTCGAAGCCGGCCCCGGTGAGCACGTCCTGCAGCGGCTCTCTCCGCCACATCGTGAAGGTCCGTCCGCCCAGATCGTCATTGGCCAGCGGTCCCTCACCGTCGCCGTTCAGCAGCGACAGCGTGATCGGCGCGTCGGGTCGGAGGGCGTGGTGGAGAGAGGCAAGGGCCATCGGGAATGCCACGGCTCGAACATGCAGGTAGGTGTTGCGCGCCCATCCGGCGGCGAGGCCATGCCGGCGGAACGGCAACCGTTCGAGTTCGCCCTGCACCGCCGGGCGATGGCCGCCGAGACCGAGCATGGCCCAGGCCGCATCGAAGGCCACCACCGACCGGCCCGTGGCGCCCAGGTCGGCGAGGTAGCCGCCGGGACCACAGCCGAGGTCGATCATGGGCTGGGCTTGGTCGGCTTGCTCGGCCAGGTCGGCGAGCTGGCGGGCCCGCTCGCCGTACCGGGCGGGTCGGGCCGCGGCGTAGTCGGCCGCCCTGCGCTCGTACACCTCGACGGTCGTCACGTCCACGCGCGCCTCAACTTCACTCCTCGTCAAGCGCGGACGGGCGCATCGGAAAGGTTCCGGCCTCGACAATGGCCCGGGAGAACGGCCGCACCAGGTCCCGCAAGCGAGCACAGTCGGCGTCGCCCAACGCCGCCCAGGGGGCGCCGGCCAACTCGTCAGTGCGATCCTCCACCCACTGGCGGTGCCGGCGTCCTTCGTCGGTGAAGGTCCCGTCATCGGTGAGCCAGCCGCGAGCCCTGAGGCCATCCACCGCCGCCGACCACGACAGATCCGGCCAGGCCCGGCTGGTCTGCAACACGGCGGCAGGGACGTCGCCGGACGCGGCGTGCAGTACCAGGGCCTCCACCCCGGTCACACCCTCCATCGTCAACGCGGCCACATGGCCGTCACCTCGAAATTCGCGCAGTCGCGTAATCGCCTGCCAGAGCACCAGGTGGGGTTCTTCGGGCCAAGCCAGCGAGGCGTGCCCGGCGTACAGAGGGCGACCTTCCGGACGGCACGCGTCGCACGCGGCCTGGGCCAGCCCGGCCGCCTCGTGCACGGCCGCGTCCTTTACGGTTGCCTCGCCCAGGATGCGGCGAAGGGCACGGTCAGTCGCGTCGAGTCGAGCGGCAAGGAGCGCGGCCGGGGTCACCGCGTCCCAGGCGCCGGTCATGGCCTTACGGACCAGGCCCGGCTCGAAGTTGAAGAACGTGGCGATGACGACCTCGGCCGAGACGGCGCCCATGGCCGCCGACCGCGACGCGAAATAGCCGGCCCTTGCCCCTCGGAGACCGGCGCCGGCGTAGCTTTCGCCCGCTTCCGGGACGAAGTAGATCATCCCGTGGTAGGGCTCGAGCGTGCGCCACATCCTCCTGGCTGTCGACATGGACTCGAAACCTAGCTGTCCCCACCGACTGTGGCCGGGGCCCTAGGCTGGCCGGCAATGGCAGAGTCGGATCCGTGGGCGGCCGTCCTCGAGCGGCTTGACGACGCCGCCAAGCTCACCAACCTCGATCCCGACATCCACCGCATCCTGCGCCTCCCTGAGCGGATCCTCGAGGTCGCCATCCCCGTGCGGATGGACGACGGCCGCGTCGAAGTCTTCACCGGGTGGCGGGTGCACCATGACACCACCCGAGGCCCGGCCAAGGGCGGGCTCCGGTTCCATCCTGATGTCGACGCCAACCGGATCACGGCATTGGCCGCGGATATGACGTTCAAGACGGCGGTGCTGGCGCTGCCGTTCGGCGGCGGCAAAGGCGGCGTTCGCTGCAACCCGACCAAGATGTCGCTCGGTGAGCTGGAACGCATCACCCGCAGGTACACGCTCGAGGTCTCGTCATTCCTCGGGCCGGACCGGGACGTTCCTGCTCCCGATGTCAACACCGACGGCCGGGTCATGGCCTGGCTGATGGATACCTTGTCGATGATCCGGGGTGAGGCCATGCCCGCTTCGGTCACCGGCAAGCCGCTGTCGATTGGCGGCACGCGGGGTCACCAGGGCGCTACGTCGTCGGGTGTCCTCATCTGCGCCCGCGCCGCCTTCGCAGCGCTCGATCTTGACTTCGTCGGCAAGCGCGCCATCGTGCAGGGGTTCGGCAAGGTCGGAGGACCGCTCGTCTTCCTGCTGGCCTCGGCCGGCATGCGGGTGATCGCGGTGAGCGACGTGGGCGGGGCGGTGCACAACCAGGGCGGACTCGACCCTTCCGCCCTTTCCGAGCACGTGGCCCGCGCCGGCACGGTGGCCGGCTTCGAGGGAGGCGATCCGATCCGAGAGGCCGACATGTGGGGCCTCGAATGCGAGCTGGTGGTGCCCGCTGCCCTCGAAGGGGCGATCACGGCCGAAGTGGCCGAACGCCTGCAGTGCACCATGTTGGTCGAGGCGGCCAATGGCCCGACCGTCCCGGCCGCCGACGCCGTACTCGACCGCCGGGGCATCGTGGCCGTGCCCGACATCCTGGCCAACGCCGGCGGGGTGACCGCCTCCTACTTCGAGTGGGCTCAGAGCCGCCAGGGGTTCGCGTGGGAAGAGGAAACGGTTGCGGCCCGGTTACGCAAGTTCATGGAAACCGCATTTCATGACGTCTGGGTGAAGGCGGAAACCCTCGGTGTCTCTTTGCGCCGGTCGGCGTTCGCACTCGCCGTCGAGCGGGTGGCCGAGGCCATCGCCGCCCGGGGCCTCTTTCCCTGAGACTGGGCGCCGGTCCGGCCCGGCCCGGCCTGGCCTGGCCACCGAGGACATACCTGGCCCACAGGTTGGAAACCGTGGTACGTCGACAAGGAGTTGTCGACGCAATGTGGTGCCAAACGGGTGTCGTGGAGCACTCGAGGTCGACCATTCCCAGCCACGGTGCATCGACAACTCGCTGTCGATGCAACGTGGTTTCCAACCGGTGATGGGGATGTATTCCGCGGGGCCGGCGGGCGAGCGGGAATAGTTCGCTGCGCTAATTAGTTGGGTAAAGTAATGCTGTCCACAGACATCGATCTCTCAACCCGCCTCCGGCTGGCCGTGATGCGACTGGCCCGGACGCTGCGCCAGCAATCGATGACGGATGACGTCACCCCATCCATGCTTTCGGCACTGTCTGTGGTGGAACGGCGGGGGCCGCTCTCC
>CAXMLU010000140.1:0-2382 GCA_964194255.1 uncultured bacterium | reverse complement strand
ACCCGCTTCGTCCTGCGCAAGGCGCTCGCGCTTCACCTGCCGGTCGTCCTCGTCATCAACAAAGTGGATCGGCCTGACGCTCGCATCGCCGAGGTGGTCGACGAGGTCTACGCGCTGTTCCTCGACCTCGACGCCGTTGATCACCAGATCGAATTCCCCATCGTCTACTGCAACGCCCGAGCCGGTCGGGCGTGGCTTACCACCGACGAGATCGGCGCCGAGGGTGACCTGGAGCCATTGTTCAAAGTCCTGCTCGAGACCGTGCCCGCCCCCGTCTACGACGAGCGTCATCCCTTGCAGGCCCTGGTCACCAACCTCGACGCGTCGCCCTATGTCGGCCGGTTGGCCCTCTGCCGGGTGCATCACGGCACCATCACCCGGGGCCAGCAAGTGGCCTGGTGCCGCGCCAACGGTACCATCGAGCGCGTCAAGGTCACCGAGCTCTACCAGACCGAGAACCTCGACCGCGTATCGGCAGAGAGCGCCGGGCCGGGCGAGATCATCGCCGTGGCCGGCATCCCCGAGATCACCATCGGCGAAACCCTGGCCGACCCGGACGACCCGCGCCCTCTGCCCGTCACCCACGTCGACGAGCCCAGCCTGTCGATGACCGTCGGAGTCAACACGTCGCCGCTCTCCGGCCAGGACGGCAAGAAGTTGACGGCCCGGCTGATCAAGAGCCGCCTCGACGCGGAGCTCGTCGGCAACGTCTCGCTCCGCCTGTTTCCCACCGAGCGGCCCGATACGTGGGAGGTGCAAGGTCGAGGTGAGCTGCAGCTCGCGGTCCTGGTTGAGGTGATGCGACGAGAGGGCTTCGAGCTCAACGTGGGTAAGCCGCAGGTTCTCACCCGCGAGGTGAACGGGAAGATCCACGAGCCGGTGGAACGCATGACCATCGACGTCCCCGAGGACTTTCTTGGCGTCATCACCCAGCTACTGGCTCTGCGCAAGGGCCGGATGGAAGCCATGGTCAACCACGGCACCGGTTGGGTACGGCTCGAGTATCTGGTTCCGGCGCGCGGGCTGATCGGATTCCGGACCGAGTTCCTCACCGAGACGCGCGGCACCGGTCTGCTGCACCACGTCTACGAACGGCACGAGCCCTGGCACGGCGAGCTGCGCACGCGGCCGAGCGGGTCGATGGTCGCCGATCGCCGGGGGCCGACGACGACGTACTCCCTGATGAGCCTCCAGGAGCGAGGTGTGTTGTTCATCGGACCGGGCGTCGAGGTCTACGAGGGCATGATTGTCGGTGAGAACTCACGGGCCGAGGACATGGACGTGAATCCGACCAGGGAGAAGAAGCTGACCAACGTCCGCTCCTCTACAGCGGACGAGTTGGTGCGGCTCATCCCCCACCTCCAGCTGTCCCTCGAGCAAGCGCTCGAATACATCCGTGAAGACGAGTGCGTCGAGGTGACACCGAAGATGGTTCGGCTGCGCAAGGTCGTCCTCGATCAGGCGGTGCGGGGCCGGAGTCGCAGCGCTCGCAACCGGGCCAAGCTGGCGCAGGCTTAGCGGGGCAGCCACCTAGGCCAAGATGCCGGCGCCCGGGTCGCGCTTGCCGGCGGCCCGGTCAGCAGCGAACTGTTCCAGCCACTCCTGAACCTGGGGGTTGCCGTCGGCCCACTTCCTCGGCATGGCCGGGAAGTTGTAGTCGGGGCTCGGGAGAGGAGGCGTGACAAGGGTGGAGCGCGCCAGAGCGGCATCGATCGCGGGCTGGAGGCGACGGGCCTTGGCCGCGGCGGCCTGCTCATCGCGTTCCATGAACTCGGGCAGGACCTCGCTCCCGAAGAGCTCGAGTGACTCCATGATGTCCTCGTGGCGGTTGCGGCCCGCCTGGGATACGAAGATGACCTGATCGACGCCCGCATCCTCGTAACGACGGAGGAACTCACGGACCTGCTCGGGCGTGCCCACCGCTCCGCGGAGACCGTTGGCGACACCGGCCGCGACTTTGGCACCGAGGCGATCCTGCTCCGCGGCGGCCGCCACGTCCGCCGAGAATCCCATGAGGTCCCGCCGCTCCTGGTACTCGGCCCAGACGTCGGTGACACCCGGGCGGTGCTCCCCGAACACGTAGTAGTGCGCCAGTGAGTAGCCGAAGAAATTCGATCCCTCCAGCCCTCGCGCCAGCGCGTCGTGCTCGGAGGGCGCACACATGAACGTCGTCACGCACGCCACATTCGGGTTCACCGAGCGGCCGATGGCTGCGCCCTTTTCCATCAGGGTCCGCTCGTAGTCCTGAACCCAGTGGCGAGCCTCTTCAGGGTCGATAAATGCGAAGGTGAGCGCGCCGATGCCTTTCTCGGCCGCCAGCAGAATGGTCTCCCGACGCGAGCAGGCCACCCATACCGGCGGATGCGGCTTCTGCACCGGCTT
>CAXMLU010000139.1:0-2018 GCA_964194255.1 uncultured bacterium | reverse complement strand
GTTCGTCACCGGTTGCGATAGAGGCGGGCGCGGCGCCGCACGTCGTACAGTGCGCGGCCATGGAGGACCGGATCACCGACTATCTCTACCTGGAGATGATCGCGGGTGACGCCGACGGCTATGCCCGTCGGCGGGTTCCTGACCTGATGGCCAGGGATGGCGTGCACCGGGCGACTTGGTGGACCAACGTCAAACCCGACCGCTCCGATCTGCCCCGCCGCCTGCCGGAGTTCGCTCAGCTCGGTGTGTTTGAAGTGGACGGGTCCTTCACCGCACCAGCGGCGCCACCCGATGCGGTGGGCTCCTATCTTTTCCGTCACTATCCGCGCCCTGGGCAGGGCTCCCTGACGGGCCGGCCCACGATCGGCTTGTCGCTCGTGCTGATCAGCCCGCGCACCGGGACGGGAGCGCAACCCTTACGGGACTGGGCCGACTTCGTGCACATCAGGCACATCGCCGAGGCGGCCGTTCCCGGGTTCTGCATGATTACGCCCTACGAGAACGTGACGGGCGGCGATCCGCGGTACATGCATTTCTACGAGATGGACGCCGACGATCCCGAGGCTGCCTTCCAGGCCATGCCGCCGATGGTGCAGCAGCGGTTGGGTGGTGGTCCGGGTACGGCCGCCTTCGACGAGTGGGCCCGGCATCCCGAGCTGCGCATCATGTACGTCAATTCCTTCCGGCTGCTTGGCGAGCGGACCGGTGCCTGAGTTCTTCGATGTCGTGCTCAACCAAAGGGCGTGCCGGGAATTCGTTGACGAGCCCGTAGACGATGCGCTCATCGAGCGATGCCTGGAGGCGGCGACCCATGCTCCGAGTGCGGAGAACCGCCAGCCGTGGGTCTTCGTGGTGGTCAAGGACGCGGAGCGGCGTGTTGCCATCGGGGAGCTCACCCGCCGAGCATGGCGAAACGGCGGCCGCCAGCACTCCGAGGGGCGGCTGCCGGCCGGGCTGCTCGCCGACGTCGACCGCGGCGCTGAGGGTGGCATTGCCGGCGCGCCGGTGCTGGTGGTGGTGTGCGCAGACGCCGAACTCGGCCTAGAGAGCACCTTTGCGTCCTCCGTCTACCCGGCCACCCAGAACCTGTTGCTCGCCGCCGGTGCGCTCGGTCTGGGATCGGCCATGACGACCCTCACCACCGCCTTCACGGCAGAGCTGGGCGAGTTGCTGGCCCTGCCTGCCAGCGTCCGGCCGATGGCCGTGATTCCGCTCGGCTGGCCGGCGCGCCCTTTGGGTGCGCCGCGTCGCGTGCCTGTACGCGAGCGGGCATATCGCGAGATGTACGGCTCCTCGTGGTAGGTCTCCCGTATGAATAAGGTCAAGGTCGGGTTCTTCTCGTTCACTGAGATCACCGACCCGGCCGGCCATCGTGCCTACAACGAATGGCACCAGCTCGACCACATGCCGGAGCAATTCCCCCTACCCGGAGTCGGGCACGGTCAACGCTGGGTGGCCACGCCGAGATGCCAGCGGGCCCGCGCCGTGGAGGAAGAGCTGCTCCGGCCAACGCACTACATGACCTTGTACCTCATGGCCGATCCCGTTGACCGAACGCTCGAGGACTTCATGGAGCTCGGCCAGCGCCTGCACGGACTGGGCCGTTTCTACCGGCACCGCCGGGCCCATCTGTCCGGCCCCTTCCAGTTCCTCGAGGCCTACGCCGCACCTCGGGTAGGGATCTCGCCCGAGGCCGTGCCGTACCGGCCCAACCTCGGCGTCTACGTCATCGTCGAGGAACCTGGAGACGGCCAGCATTTGGACCCCTACCTCCGCCGGCTGCGCGAAGACCATCTGCCCGCGATCCTCGCTCTTCCCGGCGTGGCCGGCGTCTGGAACTTCGCCACCAGCCCGCGCCTGACCGGCCCCGGCTGGACCGCAGGCCACCGCCGCATCACCGTGTGTTACCTCGACGAGGATCCGGTGGGCGTGGCGGGGGCGTTACGCCCCTTTCTGAACGAGCGGGGGGGCGATGCGCCTGGGCGGCCCGTGTTCGCCGGGCCGTTCGAGACGATCAC
>CAXMLU010000138.1:0-10831 GCA_964194255.1 uncultured bacterium | reverse complement strand
GGGTCTGGAGTCTCCCTTCGGGGAGGAGTGGTTCAAGCGCCCGTCGCAGGACGACCGCATCACCACCCACGTCGATACGTCGGGCGTCGCCGATGTCCGGCGCCGGGCCCTTCTCGCTCATGCCACCCAGGTCGATCCCACGTCCCCGTTCTGGTTCGGGCTGCCACCCGAGATCGCCGACGCCGTCTATCCCATCGACGACTACGTCCTCGCCCGCAGCCTCGTCCCCAGCGACGTGCCCGAAGACGATTTGTTCGCCGGGGTGCGGGCGGGCGTGCACGGCTGATCGGGAAGTAGAGTTCCGCTGTACTGGCGACCGACCCCCGAGGAGCGAACGATGTCGAAGTGGCTGTCGCAGGAGTGGCTGGACGAGACCAAGAAGATGGCCGATAGTCAGCCCGAACGTCCGGGGGCATCCGCCCGCATGCAGTATGTCGTCACCGGCGGTGCGGACGGAGACATCAAGTACTACTGGGTGCTTGTCAACGGCAAGCTTGAGGAGAGCAAGCTCGGCGAGCTGGCTGATGCCGAGGTCACCATGACCCAGAGCTACGAGGACGCCAAGAAGATCCAGACGGGTGAGCTCGACGCCAACGCCGGCTTCATGCAGGGGCGGGTGAAGGTCACGGGCAACATGGCCAAGCTCATGTCACTGTTGCCGCTGACCAACGCGCCTGAGTACAAGGAGCTCCAGAAGCAGATCCAGGAGGTCACCGAGTACTGAGCCGGCCGCCGACCCGGCGCCGATCCGCCCGTCAGAGCTTGACAAGGCCGGCGACGACAGGCGTCTGTTGTGTGGCGATCACGCCGGGCACGAGCTCGTCGGTGATGGCCAGTTCGGTCACGGTGCCGTCCGCCCGGAAGGCGGCCTGGCCGGGGATGGGCCCGAGCACGCCGACGGAGATTCGACGGCCCTCGATGAGTCCCCAGAGTTGGTAGGTACGTCCGGCCGGCAGCTTGGCCAGGTTGGCGTGGGTGACGTAGCCCTGGCCATCCGGAAGCAGGACCACGTCGACGGACGCCGAGCCGGCCGTGGCGCGCATGTTCACCCTGCGAGCCGACGGGTTGGCCGTGGCCGACTTGACGACCTGGGAGAGCGACGGCCGCCGGTCGAGGCGGACGACCTCGACGCCAAGACCGATGATGGACGCGGCGGCCACCGTGAACGCGGCCGCCGCCCGCAGGCTCACCACCCGGCCGCGCATCCCAACCTGCCTTCGATCGCGCGCCGGTAGCGGCGAGACCGGCGCCAGCACCAACGCCGGCGGCGGTTCCTCCAGGCTGGCGACGATGCGCTCCCAGAGCTCGACGGGGGCGGGCGCGCCGGAGTAGGCAAGCAAGGCCGACACTTCGCGGTGGTCGGCCACCTCAGCCCGGCAGCGCGGGCAATCGAGTAGATGGCGGGCGATGAGCTCCGCTTCGTCCGGCTCGACGGCGTCGAGGGCATAGACCCCGAGCAACTCCTGCACCGCGTTGTGGCTCAGATCTCGGTCCACGGTCCCCCGATCCCGGCCTCGACCAGATCGACCCGCAGCCGGCGCAGTCCGGAACGGATCCTGCTCTTCACCGTTCCTTCCGGGGCTTCGAGGATGATGGCCACCTCTCGATAGGTGTGGCCGCCGAAGTAGGCTAGGTCGATGGCCCGCCGCTCGTCCTCGGGCAGCGAGAAGACCGCCTCTTTGACCCGTTCGGCGACCGCCATGTCCCACACCTCGTGCTCGATGTCATAACCGGCTTCGGCCGCCTCCCGAACATCTTTCTCTTCGCGGCGCCGTCGCGACGTCTCCGAACGGAGCAGATCGACCGCTCGGCCATGGGTCTGGGCCAGCAGATACGAGCGCAGCGACCCCCTTTCCGGGTCGAACTTGTCAGGAGAGTTCCACAGCCGAAGAAATACCTCCTGCACGACTTCTTCGGCCGTCGCCCTGTCCCGCAAAAGCCGTCGGGCCAAGGCGAACACCGCGCCGGCATGACGGCGATAGCTCTCGGCCAATGCGTCCTGGCGCCATCGCCCAATGGCGACCACGAGGGCGCTGTCGCTGACGTCTTGCAAGGGTAGAATCATCCCACGTGGTGTTCGGCGCCGAACGGCTGCCCGGATGCATCGCCCCGGCGTTAGGTCAAAGGTTCGGGTTGGGGGCGATGGCGCCGTCGGTTTTCTGGAAGCCCCCGTCGGTAGTGAGATTCGGCTTGCCGAGTGCGTGCGCGAGCACGCTGACGTGCTTGGCTTCGACCCCACCGATGCTCATGAGGACCGTGTTGTAGATCCTGTTTTGGAATGTGCCGGTCACCGACTGGCAGGTCGCGGCGGCAACTTTCTCGAGGTCGTAGGCCAGTTGCACCGCATCGAGCTCGGTGGCGAGCTGCGCCAGCCGCGGCGTCACCACCGTCTGCATGATGGCCGGGTTGGCCTGCGTGTAGGTCCGACCGCCAGCATCGGTGGTCTTGCTCTCGAGCAGCAAGGAATGATCCTTGTGCTGCGTCTGGAACAGCTTGATGGAATCAATGACCGTGGTGGCCTTCACCAGCCCGGAATCGAGGATCTTCTGATACATGTCGATCATTGCGTGTTCGATCGACGACGCGGTCCGCAGGATGGCCACATCGATGCTGGCCGCCACCGAAGTTGAGGTCGTCGCGCCGGCGGCCGAGTTGGTCTTGGCGCTGCTGCCGCAGGCGGCCAGGACCGCGGCGGCCAGGACCCCGGTCCCGCCGAAGGTGAGAAAGCGACGCCGGTCGGTGCCGTCCAGGAGACGCGCCAGGCCGGCCACGGCCGACTGGTCGTCGTCCCGACAGGCGTTCGCCTCGCCGCCTTCGAAATCTCCGTTGGTCTCCACGTGCACTCCTGTGTTCTAAGGGCTCTATCGACTGGGTCGGGGGATCGGACGGCTGCCGTCCGCGGCGCTAGGTCAGGCGGTCGCCACCGGATACTTGTCGGGAGTAAGCGCCGGGTCCTGGGTGATGAAGCTCGGCAAGAAGTCGGCGTTCGTTTTGGCGTCCTTGTTGAGCACGATCCCGAGGATGACCGCGTGCTGGGACTCGACCGGCAGGATCGATGCCGTTAGGGAAAGGGTGGCGTTGTCCTGGAGGGCGCCGAGGGCATACAGGTAGGTCGACGCCGCCGCATTCTCGATCGTATACAGCACTTGGAGTACCGCCTTCTCGGTGGCGGCGGCCTGAATCTGCCCGTTGACCGTGTCGGCCAGCTTCGGGTTGGGCTTATGGGTGGCCTTGGCGCTCGCCGCCGACGCAAACGCGCCGGCGTGATCGTGGTGGTGACTGGTGAAGGCGGTGGCGGTCGTTGTGACCGAGGTGGTCTTCAATTTCCCGCTGGCCGCGGCGGTTTGGTACGCCATCACGACCGCCAGCTCCACACTCTCGGCGAACGCGGCGAGGGTCTTGTCGGCATCGCTCACCGTCTGCCCGTAGGCCGGCGCCAGCAGCCCACCGAGCGGTACCACCGCGCTGCCGATGGTCAACCCGAGCCCGCCCAGGCCTGCGCCCGCCAAGAAGCGGCGGCGGGAGGGCGACATCAGCTTCTTGCCCTCACCCCGGTGCAGCTCGTCGATGTCCGCCGCTGCCGTCCGCATCCCCTCGTGGTGGAGCTCATCGACCTCCTTCACCAGATCGAGGAGGTGGCGCTCGCTGATGTTCATGTAGTGCTCCTGGGTTGGTAAGAGATTTGACTATTCAACCGGCCCGGTACTTAGGTCGGCAGGGATGCGCATGTGCACCTGGGGGGCGGAGAGCGTGTCTGCACTGCGGGACCTTACCGATGCAGCCCTGCCCGGCGAAAACCTGAGTGACGACGAACTCCTCGCCGCCTGCCTGGAACCCGCCGCCGACTCGGCCGTGGTACTGGCCGAAGCGGGTGGGGCGGCCGCCGTCGCCGTACGCCTCAGCGAAGGCGAGGCGGGCCGGCCGGCGGCGGCCGTCTCCCTCTTGGCGGTAGTTCCTGCCGCCCAGGGAACCGGGCTGGGCCGAGACCTGCTGCGGGCGGCCCGGGACTGGGCCTTTGACCGACCGGACGTGACGTCGCTGGTCGCGGGCGCCGCCGGCCAAACGGGCGTGCGCCTGTGGCCCGGAGTGGACGTGGCGTGGACACGGGCGTTGTGCCTGTTCGAGGCGGCCGGCTTCCGGTCCGGGGCCACCGTGTTGCACCTGGCCTGTCCCACCACGTTCCGGGCTGCGCCGCCGGCGGAGGTGGTGGTGCGACGGGTCCTCGAGGAGCAGGACGCGGTGGCCGCGGCCAGGTTGTGCGCCGCGGTCGCACCGCGGCTGTCGGGCGAGATTGCCCGGGCCGTGGAGAGCGGCTCCTGCCTCCTCGCCGCCGAGGCGGGAGAGGACGCACCCGTCGCACCCGTCGCACGCGTCGCAGTCGCACCCGTCGCACCCGTCGGCCTGGCGGCCCACTCCGTCAACCGGGTGGGGTGGATCGGCCCGGTCCTCGTGGCGCCGACGTGGCGGCGCCGAGGCGTGGGCGCGGCCCTGCTCTCCGCCGTCTGCGCCGATCTGCGGGCGGCGGGCCATCCCGACGCCCAGATCGCCTGGGCCGAACCGATCGAGTTCTACGCCCGTTCGGCGGGGGCATCGGTCTCGCGCGTCTACCAGCGGATGATGTGCCAACGACCGTGAACTCAGGTGGGGCGCAACCGGCGCTGAAGCTGGCGCAAGGCGCGATAGTCGACCAGGGTCACACCGGCCCGCGCCACCAACGCCCGCAGCGACTGACCGCCGGTGACCAGATCGTGGTCGTCCACTCGGGCCGGCCAGTCGGGCGCCAGACTGCGCAACTCGCCGGTGTCGATCGCCGGATGCACGGCCACTTCCGTCAGGCCGGGAGGGAGATCGCTCAACAGTCGTTCCAGCGCGGGCCGGACCGCTCGACCGTTCACCCGGATGAGGTGATCCGGAATGAGGATCCCCGCCTCGGCGGCCAGTTGACGGGCCGGGAAGCCGGCGGTGGCCTCATACGAGGCTCCGGGCAGGCGCACCGGCAGGCCGAACTCCTCCGCGAGCTCGAGGATCACATCAAAGAATTCGGGCCGTAGCTCGAGGGCGCCCATGTGGGAGCTCAGGTGGCTGACGTCGAAGCCCCAGTAGATGGCTCGCTCGATCTGCGCCCGGCATTCGCGGCGCACCTCGTCCACGTCGGCGTGGTCCCACAGGTCCTCCAGGGTGCGGGGGAACCCGCCGTCGCCGTCGAGCAGCGACGGCGATTGGGTGATCGGACCCCAGCGGTAGAGGTCGAACTCGGCGTTGAGGGTGAGGTCGACGCCCACGTCCTCGCCGCGGTACCGAGCCGCCGCCTCTCGAGACCACGGGCAGGGAATCATGAGACCGGCGCTCGTCGCCAAGCCGCGCCGGAGGGCCTCGTAGACCCCCACGTTGGCGGCGTGGCAGGAGCCCAGCCCGTCACAGCTGATAATCAACAGGGCGACGTCGGGGGGGTGCCCTAGGGCTTCGCACAGCGAGCTCACCCCGTGGACGGTAGCCGGGGTGACAACGATCTATTCGCGGATGCGGTGGAGCGCCTCGTCCACGTCGATGCGGCCGCCGGCAAGTTCCTCGAGCACGGTGATCCGATCGGCGGCCGAGTCACCCGCCGCCGGTGCCCGTTCGATGCCGAGCCGGCCGAGCAGGCTGTCGAAGCGGGCCCGGGCGGTGGGGTAGCTCACTCCTAGGTGGCGTTCGAGGTCCTTCATATTTCCCCTCGATGCCAGAAAGACCCGAAGCAGCTGACGGTCATCGAGCGACAGGGCACAGAACTCGCAGGACTCGAACGTCCCGGAGAGCTCCGTGGCGCAGTTGGGGCAGGACAGCCGAGTCACGGTCAGGTCGGTTCCGCAGACGGGGCAGTCGCGAGGGGCCCGGCGGGCGGGGGCAGTCTTGTTCACGCCGCGTTGTCGGAATTCACGGACACGCCGCCCATGTTGACGCGGATGTCGAGGGTGGCCTGCCCGCCGCCGACAGTCGCCTCCGACGTTCCACCGAGCAACCAACCCCGTCCGTCGGTGGCGTGACCACCGGGCAACGAGACCTTGCCCAGATCAGATCGGGCCCGAATCGCGACACTCGATCCCCTGGCCAGCAGCAGGCTTACCGAGCCAGCGTCACAGTCGATGCGGGACTGGCCCCACGTCAACCGACCACGCGCCGATACCGATCCAGCCGAGACGGCGAGGGTGATCGGTCCCTCGAAGTCGTCGATCTTGGCCGAGCCGGCGGCCACCGTCGCTGTGATCGGGCCAGACACTCGCCGCACCGTCAAGGACCCGGCCGAGACGGTGGCATCGAGGGCCAGTGACGGGTGCATGCGCACGTGTAGGGTTCGGGCTTTCAGCACGTCGCGGCCGCGTCGCCGCAGCGCGCGATCCGACCAGTCGAACTGGAAGGACTCGGCGCCGTGCTCCTCGCCGATGACGAGGGTGTCGCCTTCCCACTGGGCCGAGTGGGGACCGTCGGCGACGGCACCGACCACGTCGGGGTCACCGACGACGAAGACGGCCCGCACGCTCGCATCGAGGCGAACTCGCGTTAGGGCCGGCGGGGTGGTGGAATCGCCGTGGTCATCGTGACGGGTGGGGATATCCTCGGACGGGCGGTCCGCGAGCTGTTCGGCTTCATTGGGGTGCTCCGGGGTGGAGCCGGGCCAGGTCGTCGGGCCGGGTGGGGTCGTGGGGCCTCCCGATCCGGTGTCGAGCTCGGCCAGGCGGTCGGCCGCCTCGCCCGGGTCGAGCTCGCCCCGCGCCACGAGGGTCAAAATCTGGCGTCGCGCTTCGTCCATGACGTAATTGGTAGCCAAAACTGAGTAAATGTCAAGTCCGCATTTCCATTTTGATTCCGACTGCCCAAATCCGGGCCCGCCCAAGCACGCCGGGCGGCCAACGATGGAGCGGCTAGAGCCGCTCGATCAGTGTCCCCGTCCCTAGGCCCCCACCACAACACATGGTGATGAGGCCCACGGATCCGTCGGTGCGCTCGAGGTCGTGGAGAGCTTTCGTCATCAGGATGGACCCGGTGCCCCCCAGCGGGTGGCCGAGGGCGATTGCGCCACCGTTGGGATTAACGGTGGCCATGTCGGGATGGAGTTCCCGCTCCCACGACAGCACGACCGAGGCGAACGCTTCGTTGATCTCGACGGTATCGATGTCCTCCATCGTCAGCCCCGAGCGTTCCAGCAGACGCTGGGTGGCGTCGATGGGTCCGGTCAGCATGAGGACGGGGTCCACACCGACCAGGCATTGATGGGTGATCCGGGCCCGGGGACGCAGACCGAGGGCGGCCGCCTTCTCCGGCGTCATCATCAGGACCGCTCCGGCTCCGTCGGAGATCTGAGAGGAAGAGCCGGCGGTATGCACGCCGTCTTCGCGGGCCACCGGCTTGAGGCCAGCCAGACCCTCAAGAGTCGTCTCCCTGAGACCTTCATCGCGGCTGATCGTGCGCGTCTCCCCGCTCGGCTTGCCCTCGGCATCAAGGACGGGCACCACGATCGGCACGATTTCGCGTTCGTACCGACTCTCGGCCCACGCCTGCGCCCCCCGCTGCTGGCTGGACAGCCCGAAGGCGTCGGTGTCGGCGCGGGTGATGCCCCACTTCTCGGCGATCCGCTCGGCTCCCTCGAACTGGGACGTGTATTCGTACTGCCCGAAGTAGCTCTTGGGAATGGCCCGGCCAGGACCATTCTTGACGTTGGAACCCATCGGAACCCGGCTCATGACCTCGACCCCGCAGGACATGGCCGCATCGACCACGCCGGCGGCGACCAAGCTGGCGGCCAGGTTGGTCGCCTGCTGGCTCGACCCGCACTGGGTGTCGACGGTCGTGGCCGGCACGCTGATCGGTAGGCCGGCCGTCAGCCAGGCGGTGCGGGCGATGTTGAACGACTGCTCGCCCGCCTGCGTGACGCATCCGCCGACCAGTTGGCCGACCTCCGACGGGTCGATGCCCGCTCGTTCGATCACGGCCCGCTGCACCTGAGCAAGCAGGTCGGCGGGGTGGATGGTGGACAGTCCGCCGCCACGGCGGCCGATCGGGCTGCGGGCGGCTTCAATGATCACGACATCGGGCATGGCGCGACTCTACGCGAGACGGGCCGAAATACTCATGCTCACGCCGCCTCCTTGGCCGCAGCTCGCCGCGCCGCCTCGAACAACGCCTTGCGGGCGTCCGCCAAGCCCTGTCGACCGAGATCTCGCGTCCGGTCATCGATCCGCCAGTCGTGATCGGCGGGATCCAGAAGAACCAGTTGACGTGCCATGGAGAGATTGTGCCCATGAGGTGTGACAAGAACCCAGCGGGGGGCAGAGTGGGGCGGCGGGCGGGCTCTGGTCCGCCGTTAGCATGACCGGATGGCTCGCTACGGCATGACCGTCCCGCTCGATGGCATACCCCTCGCCGACCACCGGGAGATCTATCAGGAGCTGGCGGATCTGGGTTACACCGATCTGTGGTCGAGCGAAGCCAACGGGACGGACGCCTTCGTCCCGCTGGCGCTGGCCGCGGCCTGGACGCCCAGCCTGCGGCTGGGTTGCGCCATTGTTCCGGCCTACACGAGGGGTCCGGGGCTCATGGCCATGAGCGTCGCGGCGATGGCCGAGGCGGCCCCGGGCCGCTTCGCGTTCGGGATCGGCACCAGCTCCAACGTGATCGTCGAGAACTGGAATGACATCCCGTTCGAGCAGCCCTACAAGAAGACGCGCGACATGGTGCACTTCCTCAAGCGGGCCCTCACGGGCGAGAAAGTCGACGCCGACTACGACACGTTTACCGTGAAGGGATTCCGTCTCGGTCGACCCCTTTCCCCAGATCAGATGCCGCAAATTCTGGTCGCCGCGCTTCGGCCCGGCATGCTCCATCTGGCCGGACGGGAGGCCGACGGGGCGATCATCAACTGGCTATCGGCCGATGACGTCAAGCAAGTGGTGGCCGAGGTGGGTCCGGGCAAGGAGGTGGTGGCCCGCATCTTCGTGTGCCCATCGGAGGACACCGAGACGGTCCGCGCCATGGGTCGTTTCGCCATTGCCGCCTACCTGAACGTGCCGGTCTACGCCGCCTTCCACGAGTGGCTCGGGCGGGGGGATCAGCTCAAGGGCATGTGGGAAGCGTGGCGGGCCGGCGACCGCAAAGCCTCCACCGCGGCGATCCCTGACGAGGTGGTGGACGCCCTCATCGTGCACGGCTCCCCGGCGGCGTGCCGGGAACACATCGGGCGCTACCTGGAAAATGGAGTGACCACGACGGCGCTCGCCCCGCTGGCGTTCCGTATCGACCTCCGCCAGGCCATGCGCGATCTCGCGCCCCGTTAGGGATCGGTGCGGCGGGCCCGCTCGCATCCGGCGGCGTAGTCAGCCAGTTCGGCCAACGCTCCGCCGGCGAGCAGACAGGCGTTGCGATCGCCGACCACGACCAATCGCCGGCGAGCCCGGGTGATGGCCACGTTGAGCAGGTTGGGATGTCCGGCCACGCGCACGAAGAAGGGTGGCATGTCCGTGCTGACGGTCGGGGACAGCACGATCACATCCCGCTCGTCGCCCTGGAAGCGGTGGACCGTATCGATAGTGATCATCTCCATGTCGGCGCCAAGGCGGTCCATCGCCAGTTCACGAAGAAGTTCGGCTTGGGCTCGAAAGGCGGTGACCACTCCAAAGCTGCTGCCCGGGATGTTGCCGCCCACCTCGGTGACGAGGCGGTCGATGACGCTCGAAGCTTCAACCGCGTTGCGAACGCCGCGGCCCCCTGGTCCTCGGGCGAACGTGCCAGCGACGTCATCCCAGTAGATACCGCCGCCCGCTCGATGCGGCGTGAGGACGTTTAGGCGGCCACCGTAGAACCGATGGTTGGAGAAGCCGATGATCTCCGGGTGGCAGCGGTAGTGCTGGTCGAGCAGTAGCGGCGCCTCGCCGACCCGCGCCGACGCCACATCAAAGAGGCTGCGGCTGCGCTGACTCATTTCTTCCAACCCGTCGCCGCCGACGGCATGGCGCTGGGCGATGGATCGTTCCCGGTCCGAGGACAGCGTCGAGACGTGAGGCAACTGGTAGCGATCTCCGATGATCATGGCCCGCCGGGCCCGGGCCAGCAGCGGCAGAGCCGAGGCCACGTCGCATTGGGAGGCCTCATCGACAACCACGAGGTCGAACAGGTCGGGCTCCAGGGGAAGGCACGAGCCAGCCGCCAGATTGGTCACTCCCCACACCGGGAACAGCTCGAGACAACCGTGGAGCGCGGCCGGGCTTGGACGGCCGCGGCCGTCGCCGCCGAGCACATCCGCGACCAAGGCGGCGCCAGCGCGGGCGGCCCGACCGGGCCATTCGAGGCGGCTGTCCCATCCCGTTCTCCAGAGCCGGTTCCCTGCGGCCAGACGCTCCGCGCTGAATGCGCAGACGCGGTCCTCAATGGCTTGCGCCGACGGGATGCGGTCGAGTTCCGCGGTCAACGCCGCCGCCGTGGCGTAGCCGCGAGACGCATCGATGGCGGCGCCGATGGCATCGAGGCGCTCAATCAGCTCGCCGCGGTCCCGCCATGTGTCGAGACCTGGCATGGGGAGGGTCGCGTCGAGCCGTTGAAGGGAAGAACGGAGACGCCGGCGTCGGAGCAGGCCGGATCGGATCAAGGCGTGCCGGGTCGCGCGCAACGCAAACGCCACCGTTTCCGTGGTTCCGGGCCGGTCGATCGGCGGGAGATTCCAGGCCCACTTGGCTGCGACTCGGTCGGCCGCCCTCCGCGCCGTCAGCAGGCGCTGCTGCACGTCGTTGCGGTAGCCGGCTTCGGCGTAGATCGGTGCCAGCCTCACGAGCACCGCCCGCCATGAGGCCGATCCACGTCTTTC
>CAXMLU010000137.1:0-7898 GCA_964194255.1 uncultured bacterium | reverse complement strand
GGTACTGGTCCCAGTGGGTGGTGATCTGGCCGTATCCAAACTCGCCCCCGGTTTGCTGGCAGGTGCCTAGCCATAGTCCGTACCCCCCGTAGGGGCCAGAGTTGGTCGGAGGCGGCCCGGGTGGAAGCCCTCCGCCCGGAGGAGGCCATCCGGCCGTCGGTGGTGGCGACGACGGTGGTGGCGACGGTGGTGGCGACGGCGGCATCGGTGGCGGGGTCGGACGAGGCGCGGGGGGACCGACCGGCGGGCGCGCCGTGGTCGGCGGCCCGACGGTTCCAACCGCTCCGGCCGCGGCGACCAGCGTCGCGCGCGACGTGGTGGCCGGCCCGGCCTGGCTGGTGGAGGTGGTGGCCGCAGCCAACGCAGCAGTCGTGGTCGTTGGGAGTGCCCCCGTGGTCGCGGTTGTCGGCGCGTCGAGGCTATTGACGCCGACGACCGATGCCGGTGGAAGCGACGGGATAGACCGGTGGGCCTGTCTGGTTGATACGGCACAACCGCCGGCAACAAGGGCTGCGATCGCACAAGCGACGAGCCGCGGGAGCCTAATGAACATAGGTCAGCCTCGTCTGTGTCAGGCCCGCCACGCCAGGTAGGTCAACGTACTTTGTTGCCACGGCGCCGACAATGGCCGCTCCTTCTAACATCGGTTCCCGGAAGCCTGGCCTTGACCGGAACAATTGATCCCTTCGCACCATAGCGACCAGTACATGCCGGCGGCGCTGGACGAGATTGTCGAGATCACATCAACTTGCCTTGGGCGCAACCGATGAGGACCCAAGAGCAACTGCGTCCTGGGCCGCGCGAGAGCGGTCGGAATGGGGTACCACGATGGACACAACACTCGCGTCGTCCGGCCGACTGTTTCGTGAGCGGGTCTTCGGCGGTTATGACCATGACGAGGTCCACGAGTACATCCGTCAACTGCTCGACACGCAGGAGACCGCCTTGGCGGAGATTGACCGTTTGAAGGGGGCCGAGCCGTTAGCTAGAGCGGGCCAGGACGTCGCCTTCCTGATCACTGCATTCGCGGAGACTGTGGCCACGCGTCGTGACGACGCCAACGAAGACATCGAGCGCCGCCGTCAGGAGGCGGAGGCCTACGCGGAGGAGAAACGGGCCGAGGCCGATCGACTCGTGGCCGAAGCGCGCAACTTGGCCGAGTCCATCCGCGAGGAGCTGATCGCCAAGGCGCGCCAGGAGGTGGAGGCGACGGCTGAGCAATGGGCAAATGCATCGGGCTCACTGGAGACGGCGGCCGGCGGGATCGCGACTGCTCTCGAAGCGCTAGGCCGGCTGTCGGAGTTGCCCGTCGCCGAGATGGTTGAACCCGAGATCTCACTCGACGCCATTGGTCTGACGGACGTGCCGAAACCGGTTTGGTCGAACGCGGCGCCTTCTTCGCGAGATGCCTCGCCGCGCCGGAAGCCGCTTCGGCAGGTGGCGACGGGCAGGGTGGCCGGCTTCTAGTCCGAGCCGGTAGCTTGGACTCGCGATGGCTGATGATCCCCATCTGGCCCTTCTCCGCGATCGGCACCGAGGTGTTCTGGTTACGCTGAGGGGCAACGGCCGGCCACAGCTGTCTGTCGTCGACTACACCTACGGCGACTCGCCGGTCATCCGAATCTCGACGACGGCGGGCCGGGCCAAGGTCCGGAATCTGCAGCGCGACCCTCGCGCGAGCATGCACGTTGCTACCGACGGCATGGGCGTGTGGGCCGTAGGGGAGGGGACCGCTGAGTTGTCGCCCGTAGCCGCTGATCCGCATGACGCCACCGTGGAAGAGCTCATCGAGTCTACCGGGCGATACAGGGTGAGCATCCCGACTGGGACGACTATCGGAAGGCGATGGTTGCGGACGGCCGATTGGTCGTGCGGTTACACGTCGACCGCGCCTACGGCCAGCCTTAGGCAGTCAGTCCTCGGACCATCGCCGCTACCCCGCCGGCCAGCGCCAAGCCCAGGACCACCCGCCGGACCACTCGGCTCGAGAGTCGACTGGCCAACGCGCTACCGGCCGCGAGTCCGCCCAGCAGCGCAGCAATCAGTGCCACGGCCGTCTCGACGCGCACCGACACCGGCCCCAGGGCGACAAAGCTGAGCACGTTCAGGCCGAGGAAGAAGACCTGCAGAGTCGCCCGGGTAATGTCGGTCGGCCAGTCGGCGTTGAGAGCGTACATAGCCACGGCGGGACCACCTACGCCGCTCGCCGTGTTCATAGCTGCGCTGAGCGCACCGGCCACGAGCGCCCCGCGGCTGCCCCGTAGCCGGGTGGATCTGATTCCGGACGCCACCGCAAGCGCGCTGGCCACGATGAGGATGCCCACCACGACGGAGAGCACGGGCGGATCGGTTCGGTGCACGGCGTAGGCGGCGAGCGGTGTCACCACGACGGCCGGAATGAGCAAACGGAATGCGGACGGCAGGGATGCAGACCGGCCATGCCGTGCCAGAAGAACCAGGTTGACTCCAACGGCGAGAACGTTCGACAGCCGGACAGCTTGGGTCGGGCCTATCAGTAGCACGAGGACCGGTGCGGCGATGAGGGAGAAGCCGAAGCCGGTGATCGCCTGGGCGGCGGCTCCGGCGGCGACCGCCAGCAGTGCCACGGCCAGCGCGGGCGCCGTCAGATGGATCATCAGCAGAGCGGTCAGCGGACGAGGCTCCCCGAGGGATGGATCGGTAATGATTGATCATGATCCTGGAACACGCCACCCTCGATGTCCTACCTGGCCAGGAGTCTGCGTTCGAGCGGGCATTCGAGAAAGCCGAACCCATCATTTCGTCGATGCCCGGATTTCGGTCACTACAACTGTCGCGATGCCTTGAGCGGAACACCCGCTTCCTGCTGCTAGTGGAGTGGGACCGGTTGGAGGACCACACCGAGGGATTCTGCGGGTCAAGCCAGTACCAGGAGTGGAAGCGGCTCCTGCATCACTTCTATGCACCGGTTCCGACTGTTGAGCACTACGAAAGAATTGGAACGCGGTAGATGGGACGGGCAAGTCCAGCGCCATGGGTGGAGGAGATCGACGACGGTGACACTATCTGGCGCTTCGATAGGGCGTTTCTGATGTCCAACTGGAGGTGCATCTGGGGTCGCGGCTGCCTGGGCATCCTTCCGGATCCGGCGGGGCACCTTGGTCACGGCTGCTGCTCCATCGGAGCCGATCTCGACGGCGAAGACGAGGCCCGCAGAATCAGCGCGCTCGCCGCCACCCTCGAATCTGACCGCTTCGAGCACCACGCGGAGGCGGCCGAGGGGGGCGTGTTCAGCGACGCAACCCGGTCCGCCACCCGGGTGATCCACGGTGCCTGCATCTTCCTCAATCGCTCTGGCTTCGCAGGCGGCGCCGGCTGCGCGTTGCATCTTGCTGCCGTCGACGCCGGCGAGTCGCCCATCGATTGGAAGCCTTCCGTCTGCTGGCAGCTGCCTATCAAGGTGGATTGGGAGCCGGGCGAGGACGGTACCGAGGTGGCCACCGTGCGGGCCTGGACCCGTCGCGATTGGGGGGACGATGGCGACACGATGGCGTGGTGCTGCACCGAGGGTCGGCTGGCCTACGTCGGAGAGCAGCCGGTGATCGACTCGTTGCGCGAGGAGCTGCAGGCGATCGTCGGCGTCACCGTGTATTCGGAGCTCCGCCGTCGCATCGTGGGCGACCAGTCGAATCGGCTATCGCCGCCGCCATCCACAGGGTAGATGGGCCAGTATCTCCGTCTCGCCCATCCACTCGTAGGTAATCGCCGGTCCCGCCGACGTGTCGATTCGCCGTCGGCGAAAGAGCTGTCCTTCGTCCTCGATCTCGTCGAGCAGTTTGATGAGGTCCGACCATTGGCTGCGATCGACCGTCACCCGTGCGCCGGGGACAGGCGAAGTCGATTCCCCGAACACCGCTCCCGGGTAGCCGAGCCCGGTATCGAACAGGCGACCGCAAGCCACAGCCTCAGAGACCTCAATGGCAACCGGAGCCAGTATGGTCCAGAGCTCCTCGCCCGGCAGCAAGGTTCCGTAGACGAACACCGCTCGAACGTCGGCCTCATCTGGGGACCCCTCATCGGTGACCACCGACCTAGAGGCTCACTGTCTCGAAGTCTTCTGGCACGACGACGTTGGCGATGCCGGTCGCGTCGACATCTGGACCAAGGTGGGTGAGCACGAAGCGCACGGCCGGAAAGCGATCCCGTAGCGCCTGAACCGATTCGGGATCCATGTGCGAGGGCGGCGGCGGATGGAGACCGTTGCATTCGAGGATAAGAGCGTCCGAGGCGCCGGCTAGCTCGTCCAATCCGGCGCACGGGCGGGTGTCGCCGGAGTAGCCGAGGGTGCGTCCTCCGACGTCAAACAGGTAGCCGAAGCAGCGGAGGTGAGGGACGTGGTCAACCTCGATGGCCCGGAATCGCAATGGTCCGGCATGCTGCCAGGTGCCGTCGACTTCGATGTGCCGGAGGTCGAGGCGGGTCGTCGCCGCGTTCTTGATATCCGGGACGGCACCGAGATCCATCATGTCCGCCAGGAATTGCTCGACCGCCGGTGGCCCGACGACGAAAAGAGGCCGGTCGCGCCGTTGCAGAATTACTTCGAGCAACAAGAACGGCCAGCCAAAGGTGTGATCGGCATGAAAGTGGGAGATCGCCACTACGTCCAGGTTCTCCACCCGCAGCCCACAGCGGCGAAGGTGAGGCAATGCGGTCGGGGAGGGTTCGACGAGGATGGTTCCATCGACGACGAAACTGTTCCAGTAGCGCCCCGGAGCGAGAAAATTCCCCGTACCAAGAAACGTGACTTCGATCATCCGTGCTCGCCTGTCTCGTGGTGCGGAGTCGATACCCGTCCTGTATCGCCGGCCGCTCCAAGCTCACCGCGGGCGGCCAGCCGCAGCCGCTGGTAGAGGACAGAGTCTTTGATGTCGCCCGGGGCGGTGGGAGCCGGTGCCTCGACCCGCAAGGCCCCAGCCGCGGGGTCGGCATAGAACGCGGCGCCCTGGTTTCGCGACAGTTTGGTCATGGGCTCGTTGTCGACCAGCACGGAGGCCACGAGACGCTTAGTACCATGTTCTCGGGCAGTTAACGCGATGATCTCGAGCAGGAGTGTTCCTATGCCACGGCGGTGGCGATCGTTGACCACGGCGATGGCTACCTCCGCCGCGCTGCAATCGGCATTGAGCCTGATATAGCGGGCCACCCCGACCCCGCCCGGCTCGGGCTCACGCGGCTCGGGCTCACGCGGCTCGGGCTCATCGAGGTCGAGAGCGACCCAGGCGAAACGATCGTCGTAGTCCAACTCGGTGAGCTCGGCCAGCATCGTCGTGCTCAGCGTGCTGATCCGCGAGAAGAAGCGGCGGTATCTCGACAGGGGCGTGAGCTGGTCGAGTCCGGCGAGGGGGTGGTCCTTGTCCTCCGCGACAATCGGGCGGATTCGGACTCGGCCGCCGCCGCGTAGCGTCAGGTCGACGGTATGGCGATTGATGAAGTCGGCCGACACCTCGTCCATGTCAGCACACGGGAAGGGATTGGCGCCTACCCGCTACGCTCCCCTGTCAGTGGCCGATCGAAGAGGCACCGACCACGTCCACGAGGTCTCCCGCCGGCTTCGGTCGCGGTGCGAGGCCATCTACGGCCTCGTCTTCTACACGCCTGAGGCCACCGCTGGGGCTCATGGGCTGAATACGGTGCAGTGGTATATGGCCGGTCGGTGCGCGCCCCTCGGTGCCGTTTCGGTCCCGGTGGCCACCGCCGTGTTGGGGACGTTTAACCCGAGCCTGGTCTCCGCCGGCCTGGCCGATGTCTGGTCCTTGATAAATCCTGAGGACATGGCTGCTCTGAAGCTCGAGTCTGCAGTCCCTCTCCTCGGCGGCGTGTTACCAGCGGGCGGGACTGAACTGGCGCGGGCTACTGAGCTGCTCTCCGACGCACTCGAATCGGCGGAGGTCTCCGGTCATCCCCTGTTCGCCGGACTTGCCTCCCTTCCCAGACCGTCGCTTCCCCCCGCACGGCTGTGGCGGCTGTGCGACATGGTCCGTAAGCACCGCAGCGACGCCCATGTAAGCGCCTGGCGATCGTACGGATTCGACCCGATCGAGATCAACGTGATCAACGAGCTTTGGCGGCAAGAGGCTCCCGTATCGATCGCCCGGGTGCTTATGGGCTGGGGCGTCGCCGATATGGACGCAGCTACCGACAGGCTGATTCGGCAGGGCTTGGTGGCCGACGGGGAGATAAGTCCGACCGGGCGACAGATTCGCGAGGAGATCGAGCGGGCCACCAGTGCTCAGCAGGCGTCTCTGGTCGCCGCCTGGGTGGGGAAGCCTCTGAACTGATTGCCTTGCTCGACCCCTGGGCGCGGGCCGCGGTCAACAGCTACGGCACCTGATTCGCGCCGTCCACCTCACCCGGTGCCAGAATCGACGAGGGCGAAGGGAGACGAGCGTGCCACCGTCCGACATCCGCCAGTACGAAGTCCTCGCTCGGTCAACCGACACGTTCGGTCGAGTTCTGGCAAGCGCTCGCGACCAACACGTGGTGGTCGATGGTCCAGTGCAGAACGGCTGTCCGGGAGAGGCGATCACGCCCGCTGAACTCTTTCTGGCGGGGATCGCGTCCTGCGGCGTCGAGCTGGTGGAGGTCATTGCCCGAGAGCGAGGCGTCGGCCTGGAGGGCGTCAGCGTGTCCATTCGCGGGACCATGGATCGGACTCGTCCTGTGAGAGACGATGTGACGCTCTTCAACTCGGTCCACCTCCGATTCCACCTGGCGGGCGTCGGAGATGAAGTCGGCGCGGCACTCATTGAGGCCTTCAAGAGCAGGTGACCGTTGTACGGCACGGTGGCAGTTGCCACCCCGGAGGTGATGGTGGAGCTCTCGACCACGCCGTGAGGTAAACGTCGCCGAGGCGGATTTTTTGGCGCGAAACCCTCAGTCCCGACGCCGGCCTGCCGACAGGGAGAGGAAGAAGAAGGGTGCCGACATCCCACCCTTTGTGCTGGCCTACCCGGATGATGTCCGACCATTGGTTGGGCGTCCGCTTGGCAGACCTGGTCAGCAGATCGTACGTACACAGGCCAGACCCCCGTGCGGCGGCGGTGCTACTGGTGGCGATGCCTTGCTTCGTACGAAACGAGCGCTTTGATGACGATTCATACCGCGTTGGCCCCCCGAAGGGGCGCCACTCTTGTCGCGATGACGATGGCGGGAGCGGTGCTGCTCCTCGTCGGAAGTGCGGCGAACGCGGCCATTGTGCCGACCGTTCCCCTGGCGACCTCGGCGAACTACGCCGTCCTGGGAGCCTCAACGGTCACCAACACCGGTAACAGCGTCCTCAACGGCAGCCTCGGGCTCTGGCCAGGGACATCGATCACCGGATTTCCGCCCGGAATCGTGGTTCCTCCGGGAACAACAGACACGACCAACGCGGCCGCGCAGCAGGCGCAATCGGACCTGACGGCAGGGTATCTGAACGCCGCCGGACAGCCGCTGACGGCCACGACGACCGCCGATCTCGCCAACCTCAACCTGGGAGCAGGCGTCTACGCCGGGCCCAGCAAGTCCCCCTTGAGCCTGACGGGACCACTCACGCTCAACGGGGCCGGTGACCCAAACTCGGTCTTCGTCTTCCAGACCGACTCGACGCTCATCACCGGTTCGAGCAGCACGGTGACGCTGATCAATGGCGCCCAGGAGTGCAACGTCTTCTGGCAGGTGGGCAGCTCCGCCACGCTGGGTACGGGTTCGGTCTTTACCGGAAACATCCTGGCCCTGACCTCGATCACCGTGACCAGCGCGGTGACCGTGCACGGCCGGGCTCTCGCCCGCAATGGTGCGGTGACCCTGGACAATGACACCTTCACCAGGCCGACCTGTGCCACCACCGCTGCGACCACCGCGACGACGACCGCGACGAC
>CAXMLU010000136.1:0-15879 GCA_964194255.1 uncultured bacterium | reverse complement strand
GATGTGTATAAGAGACAGGCACAAGATGATCGAGCGATGGTCGACCAAGTCGCGCATGCGTTCGCGGCCGCCCGGCGCCAATGCCGTCACGGTTGAGCAACGGTGGCCGTCGGCAACCTCGCGACCGACTCGGCCAGGGAGCGCGCCAGATGGTCGACCTGGGCGGGTCCCAGCTCGGTCGTGAAGAGAAAGGGCAGTGTCAGCTGGGCCAGGGGCAAGGCCTTGGCCAGCCGAGCCAGCTGCTCGGCCTGAAGGTCCTGGCGGTGACGGCGGAACTCCGCCGCCCGGCGCAGGCGGTCGGCTTCTTCGACCGAAAGGACGACGCCGCTCTGCGCCGCGGCTTCGAGGGGATCGACGGTCATATCGCCGATATGGGGGTAGAGCCCGTTCACCACGACCGGTGCGAGGGAGACGCCGACTCGGTCCTCGAGCGCGAATGCCGTCTCGACCACCTCGTTTACCGGCGTTTCTTCCGGCAGGGTGACCAGCATCACCTGACAGCGGGAGCGGTCGGTCAGCAAGTCGATGACATCGACCGCCTGCGCCCGGATCGGCCCCACTGTCACTGCGTCGAGCAGCCCGTGGGCGCTCATCAGAAAGGTCACGGCGTGGCCAGCGGCCGGCGCGTCCAGGACGATGAGGTCGGCGACGTTGGCCCGCTCGAGCTGTTTGACTTTGCCAAGGACCAGGATGTCTTTGATCCCCGGTGCCGCCGTCGCCACGACATCGAGGGCGCCGGACGAGGCCAGCCGCCGGGAGATGCGCCGCATTCCGTGGTCTTCGAGGTATTCCAGCAGGGCGTCATCTGGAGTCAGCGTCCTGGCCCGTACGTCAGCCGCGCCATTCGGCCCTCCGCCGGGGGAAAGGACGACCTCCTGGTAGGTGAGATGGTCCGAACGCCCGAACGCAGCCGGCAGCCCGCTCTTGCCCTCGACCTCGACAATCAGGGTGGTCAACCCGGCCATGGCCGCCATCCGGGCCACGGCTGCGCTCACCGTCGTTTTGCCCACGCCCCCCTTCCCGGCGACGATGAGCACTCGGGCTTGGGAACAGAATGCTCCCGGATCCAAACGAATCTCCTCGGAGGTGGGGTCAATCCGTAGGCTAGTCATCGCCCTCTTGCTCGCCGGAACAGCGGCCGCTCTGCTTGGCTCGGCCGCGCATGCGGCGCCGGCCGCGCATGCGGCGCCGACCGCGACAGCATCGACCGCAGCGGCAGCGGCGCCCGCCGCGCCGTCCCACGTCGATGTCGTCGAGGTCAGTGGCCTCATTGACCCCGTGGTCTACGACTTCGTGGCTCACGCCCTGGACGAGGCGCAGCGAACTGGGGCGGTGGCGCTGGTCATTCGGGTCAACTCCACCGGTTCGGTGCTGGCGCCGGCCAAGCTCGACGTCCTCTGGCAACGCATCCGGCGCTCGCCGGTGCCGGTGGCGGCGTGGGTGGGACCGAGCGGCGCGCGAGCCGAGCGGGCCGGGTTTGCGCTGCTCCGGGCGGCAGGCGTGGCCGGCGCCGCGCCGGGCACGCACCTCGGCCTGGCTACGCCGCCGGACCCTCTCGCCGGTCGGGTCATCAGCGGGAGCCGCGCCCTGCGGGATGGCGTGGTGACTCTTGGCTCGTCGACCGTCGGCGACTTCATTCTCGGCCTCGACGGCAAAACCGCCGGCGGCCACGTGATCCACATTCCCAGCCATGTCGTCGCCGCTACCGGGGGCGGCACCCCCCACCGGGCGCCTGACATCCAGGCCCGGTTCGGCCGGCTCTCCCTTACGGCCAATCTGCTGCACACCGTCGCCAGCCGGTCGGTGACCTACCTGTTGCTCATCATCGGCCTGCTCCTGGTCGTGCTCGAGTTCTTCACCGCCGGCATCGGGGTGGGCGCGGCAGCCGGGGCGGTTTGCCTGATCCTCTCCGGATATGGGATCGGGGCGCTCCACGTTCGGCCGTTCGGCCTGGCGTTGATCGTTCTGGCGATCTTCGGCTACGCCATCGACGTGCAGGCCGGGGCGCCGCGCACGTGGTCGGTGATCGGCACCGTCTGCCTTCTCGGCGGTTCGCTCGTGTTTTACCCCGGAGCCCACCTGTCCTGGCTGGCACTGGCGGTGGCGTTGGTGGGCACACCGCTGTTCATGGTGGCCGGCATGCCGGCCATGGTCCGAGCCCGGTTCTCGACGCCCACCATCGGCCGGGAGTCCATGATCGGGGAGATGGGGACGGCGTTGGCCACCGTGAGCCCGGAGGGCACGGTGGAGGTCCGGGGCGCGCCATGGCGGGCCCGGACCAATCGGGCTACGCCCATTGCGGCCGGGGACCCGGTGCGCGTCACCGGCATTGACGGTCTTCTGCTCGAGGTCGAACCCGAGATGGGCGGGGCCCGGGACGCCCATCACTGAGCCGCCGCGCCGGGCTGACCAGCGCTTTCGCTCCCACATTTGGCAAAGTTGGTCTTGTCGGCGGCGAAGTCGAGGAGTAGCTTGCCCGCAGGAAGGGGGGTTTCTTTGAGCGCCCAGCGAGTCGATGACCTGTGGCAGGCCAAGGCAGCGTGCCGTGGGCCCCAGGCGGCCGTGTTCTTTCCGCCGACCACCTTCGAACGGAAGGACGAGAAGGAGGGACGGGAGACCCGCGCCAAGGCCATCTGCGCCACCTGTTCGGTCCGGCAGTCGTGCTTGGAGTACGCCCTTCGCATCCGGGAGCCACACGGCATCTGGGGAGGCCTCAACGAGGTTGAGCGCAAGCAGGTCCTGGCCCGGCGCACGGGTTGACGATCTGACCCCCTAAAGTAGTGCTTGCCATGGCAAGCACGCCGATTGGTGATCATCTGGTGTGGAAGCGCACCACGGTGGGTGATCGCCCCGCTCAGTACGGTACGGCGGGCGACGGGCTCCCCGTGCTTTTCCTGCACGGGTGGGCACTCGGCCAGCACGCCTACAAACGGGCCCTCAAGCGCCTCGTCAATCTCGGCTGCCGGGTCTACGCGCCGGCCCTGCCCGGCTTCGGGGGAACCCCGGAGCTGCCTTCGGATCAGCTCAGCTTCGACGGCTTCGCCCACTGGGTGGACGGGTTCCTCCGGGCGGTGGAGGTGACCGAGCCGGTCTTCTTGATTGGGCATTCCTTCGGCGGCGGAGTGGCCATCAAGCTGTCCCGCGAGTTTCCCGACCGCGTCCGCTACCTGGTCCTGATCAACTCCGTTGGCGGCTCGGCCTGGGCCAAGACGGGCAGCACCGTCCGGTCGATGGCCGAGCGACCCCTTTGGGATTGGGGTCTGCACTTTCCGAGCGACATCCTGCCCCTTCGCCAGCTCAGCCGAGTGCTCCCGGTGATCCTGGAGGACGCCGTCCCCAACGCCATCCGCAATCCGCTGGGGCTGTGGAAGATCGCCAACCTGGCTCGGAAAGCCGATCTGACCGAGGAGCTGGAGGAGCTGAAACGGCGCAAGCTGCCCGTTGTCGTGCTGTGGGGGGACAAGGACACGATCATTCCACGGGCCTCCTTTGACGCCCTGTGCTCCGCCATCGGCTCGCAAGGTGAGGTGGTCCCGGGCACCCACTCGTGGCTCTTGGCCGATCCCGACGCCTTCGGCGAGGTCATGACCAACGTGGTGTCGGTCGCAAAATTGGCCCGCACGGCCGAGGCCGCCGAGGCCGCGTCCGGTGCGAAGCGGGGCCTGCTCAAAGGCCGAGGCGGCCCGCCCCGCCAACTGCCGACGCTGGCCGGCGCCAAGCCCGGAGACGAGAAGGCCTAGCCGGGAGAGGCGGGCAGCCGCGGTCCGGCGATGCGGAGGTCGCCCCGGCGGCGAGTCAGTCCGCTGCCGTCGAGGTGGGCCAACAGGGGCAGCAGATACTTTCTCGTGGTCCCCAGGGCGTCGCGCACGCTGGCCACGGTCACGCCCTCGGGCGTGGCGAGGAGTAGACCGGCGATGACCCGGGCTGCTTCGTCCACCGCCTGCGGCGAAAACCACACGCCGTCGCTCTCGATCACCAGCCCCCGGCGGACCAGCTCGCGTAGTTCGGCCCGGTCCACGCCGGCCGCGGCCGGGTCCGGCGGAGAAAACGGGGAGGCCTCGAGCGCGGCCAGAAACGGATGGCTGGTGAGGCCCACCGTGCCCGGCGCGGCGGCGAGCGACCGAGTCCGCCCGCTGTCCACCACCAGATCGGGCAGTCCGCCGAGCACGGCTCGCTCCCGTTCGGTTAGCCCGGCCACATCCAGCCCGAGCGGGCCGGCCGCGGCCACCGCCTCGGTCACGGCCGCCGCCGTCGCCGCCAGCGCGGCCGGGGACACCACCCACTTGCCTCCGATGGTGGGTGGCCGCCGGGTGCCGGTGAGCCGTTCAAGCATGCCGGCTTCGATCCAGCCCCGCTCGTCGATGACCCGTTGCACCGAACGGTCGGGCCGGGCTTTGGAGGCGGGCAACGCCGGCGCCACGTCCAGGATCTCGCCTCCGCCGACCGTCTCCCCCCGTCCGCTTTCTCGCAGCACGTAGCGGTCGCCGGGCATGAGCGGCAGGGCGACAGGGAGATGGAGGCGCACCCATCCCTGACCGCCTGGGGAGATGGCGTCGGTGCCGAGCACCCGAACCCGCACGGGGTGTTCGCCGGAGCCGGCATAGAGCTCGTACGCCCCCCTCCGGGAGACATCGTGGTCCAGGCCGGCCAGGACGGTCAGAGAGGCATCCAACATCCGGGTCGGCGCCCACTGCTCAGGGCGCACGAGGGCATAGCCGCGCACCACCCGGTCATGGGATAGTCCCGTGAGGTTGACGGCCACGCGGTGTCCGGGTCCGACCGATGGTCGCGACCGCTGATGGCTCTGGAGGGCACGTACTCGCACCTTGGCCGCGGCGGTCCGGCCGCCGACCACCACCAGCTCGTCGTCCACGGCCAGGCCACCTCCGGCCAGTGTCCCGGTGACCACCGTGCCGGATCCCCGGGCGGCAAACGAACGGTCCACCCACAGCCGCGGTCGTCCCTGGTCGGCCGCGGTCGGAGTGGAGGCGAGGAGGCGATCGAGACCGAGCCGCAACTCCTCGATGCCAACGCCGGCCGGGGTATCCACGTCGATCACTTCCGCGTCCTCGAGGAACGATCCGGCCAACCGGTCTTCGAGCTCGAGGTGGATGAGCTCACGCCATTCGTCATCGACCAGGCCGACCTTCGTTACTGCAACCAGCCCGCGGTTTACATCCAGCAGCTCCAGGATGCGCAGGTGCTCCTCCGATTGTGGTTTCCATCCTTCGGTGGCGGCGACCACGAACAGGCAGGCGTCGACGGCGCCCACGCCGGCCAGCATGTTCTTGATGAAGCGAACGTGGCCGGGGACGTCTACGAAGGCCAGCCCCCGACCCGAAGGCAACTCGGTCCACGCAAAGCCAAGGTCGATGGTGACGCCCCGCGCCTTCTCCTCGGCGAAGCGGTCCGGGTCCATGCCGGTGAGGGCCAGAACGAGGGTGGACTTGCCGTGGTCGACGTGACCGGCCGTGGCGACGACGTGCACTAGTGCCCAGAGCTCACCGAGAGCAGGGCCTCGGCTAACACCTTGTCGTCGGATGGGTCGACGGTACGGAGATCGATGACGGTGACGCCTTCGTTGACGCGGGCGATGATGGGAGGGTCCCAGGCCCGAAGGGCGGCGGTCTGGTCGCCGTCGAGCGCGACCCCGGCCGATGGAATCTCGAAGCCAGGCAGAGACCCACCACCCGCGACGGCCGCGCTGTCGATGACCCTGCCGGAGCCAAGCGCCCCCGCCCGAGCCCGCAACGCCTCGACCGGCGTCGCCGCCATGCGCCACAAAGGGATGGCGTTGCCGTCGCGGCGCAGGTAGGCCAGCGCCGTCTGTTGCAAGGCAGCGAGGACCAACCCGCCCGGGCGCAAGGCACGGGCGAGGGGATGACGGGCGCATTCCGCCACCAGGGAGGCGCGTCCGGCGATGATCCCGGCTTGTGGCCCCCCGAGCAGCTTGTCGCCGGAGAAGGTCGCCAGGTCGGCACCGGCGGCCAAGGTCTGGCGGACGGCGGGCTCGGCGCCCAGCCACGCGGGTGGACCCGATTCCAGCCATGGGGTGGCCGCGTCGAGCAGACCGGATCCCAGGTCGGCCACGACGGTGAGACCCAGCTGGCGGAGGTCAGGCACCTCCACCTCTTCGGTAAAGCCGATGATGCGGTAGTTGGAACGATGCACCTTGAGGAGCAGGGCGACGTCCGTAGCCGCGGTGACGGCCGCCCGATAGTCCGCCAACCGCGTCCGGTTGGTGGTGCCCACCTCGATCAGCCGCGCGCCCGACGCGGCCATGATCTCCGGAATCCGGAAGCCTCCGCCGATCTCCACCAGCTCGCCTCGCGAGACCACCACCGACCGTCCCGCCGCCAGAACGGTGAGGACGAGCAATACGGCGGCGGCGCCGTTGTTGACCACCAGGGCCGCTTCGGCGCCAGAAGCACGCGCCAGCAGGTCAGCCGCATGGCGGTGGCGTGAGCCGCGCTGGCCGGTCATCAGGTCAAACTCGACGTTGGAGTAGCGCACGGGCGACCCCGGCCCCTCGGAGCCGACGAGGCCCGCCGGCTGGGGCGCTCGTCCCAGGTTGGTGTGCAGCAGGACGCCCGTGGCGTTGATGACCGGCCTGAGCAGCAGGTCGGCTACGGCTTGCGCCCGCGCTCGGGCCGAGTCGGGCTCGCCGGCGGCGATGGCCGCCCTGGCCGCATCAACGAGCAGGGGATGGGGCAGCCCGGTGTCGGCCAGGCTGCGGGCCAGGGCGTCGACCGACGGCGGGCGCATCACTCCCAGACTATTGGTCCCCACACCGTTGGGCGCCGTGCCAACGGGTAGCCGGCGGGTAGGAGGTGACGCGGTGCCGCCCTGTCGACCCCTGCCATAGCGTCGGCCCGAGGCCGTGACAAGCTCTTGCCGCCATGATCCTGCGGCTCTTGCATGCGCTTTACCGCTTCCTGGTGATCTTGTTCACGTGCATCGTGGCCGTGCCCGTGACGATGGCCGGGGTGGTGCTCGGGGCGTTCATCTTCCTCCCCTTGCCTGCCGCCCTTCCCGCGCCGCACACCGGCGTGGCCTCCCAGGTGACCCACGTCTATGACATCAAGGGCAACGAGATCGCCATCTTCCGGGAGTTTGATCAAAACATTCCGGTGGCCCAGAGCGACATTCCAACGATCCTGAAGCAAGCGGTGGTCTCCATTGAGGACCGCAACTTTTACAAGCACGGCGGCGTCGACCCTCGCGGCACCGCCCGCGCCATCATCGCCGACTACCGGTCAGGCAAGGCGGTACAGGGTGGCTCGACCATCACCCAGCAGTATGTGAAGAACGCGTACACCGACAAGTCTCGCAATGTGATCCGCAAGGTCCGGGAAGCCATCTTGGCCAGTCAGCTAGACCGCCAGACGCCGAAGGACGACATCCTTTACCACTATCTCAACAGCATCTACCTCGGCGACGGCGCCTACGGGGTGGGGGCGGCGGCCCAGACGTACTTCCACAAATCGGTGAACAAACTGGACGTCTCGGAAGCGGCGACACTCGCTGGCCTGATTCCGGCACCGAGCCGCTGGGCGCCGCGGGAGAATCCCACCGAGGCGGAGACCCGGCGCCAGCTGGTGCTGGACAAAATGTTGCAGCAGGGGTATCTGAACCAGGCGGATTACGCGAAGGCCAAGGCCCGGCACATCTGGCTGCTCTCGAAGGGCCCGTCACCGGCCAGCACGCCGGTGACGTGGGTGTATCCGCCCGTGCAGGACAAGCCCCTGTACCCGGACTTTGTGGACTACCTCCAGCGTTATCTCATTCTTAAGTACGGACCTGAGCTGGTGTACCACGGCGGACTCAAGGTGTTCACTACCCTCGATCCGAACATCCAGCAGCAGGCGGTGAACTCCGTCCGGTTCAGCCTGGCCGGCACCAATGAGCCGCTACAGATGGCCATGGCGTCGATCGACCCGGTACACGGCTATGTGGAGGCACTGGTCGGAGGTCGCGAGTTCGGCCAGGGTCCGTTTGCCAACGACAACTTCGCGCTGGGGGGTTGCTTCCAGCCACGCCCGGCGAAATACAAAATCGAGGTCGCCGCCTCATGCTGGTCTGGCAACACCGTCACCGGTGGCGGCACGGGCCGTCAGCCTGGATCAGCCTTCAAGCCGTTCGTGCTGGCCACCGCGTTGACGAAGGGGTTCACCCCGGACCGGGTGTACCAGGCGCCCAACCCGTACATCATCCCCGGGTGCAAGGTCGTCAGTAAGGCATCCGAGTGCCAGATCTTCAATGCCGAACCGGGCTTGGGTGCGATGGACATCCGCCACGCCACATGGAATTCGGTCAATACCGTCTACGCCCAGATCGTCAGGGACGTGGGCTGCAAGGACACCGGGGAAACCGCCAAGAAGATGGGCATCACCTCGGCGTGGTACAGCCCGCAGTTCCACACCTGTAGCGGCACCTACGCCCTAGGCGTGCTCGATGTGTCGCCGCTGGACATGGCGTCGGCGTACGGTGTTCTCGCCAATCACGGTCAGCGGGCCGAGCCGACCCCGGTGCTGAAGGTGCTCGACGCCAAGGGCCGGGCCATCGAGGACAACACGCATCCGGTCACCACCAAGGTCCTGGATCCGGCGGTGGCTGACACCGTGACCGACATCCTGCGGGGCGTCATCCAGTACGGCACCGGAGTATCGGCCAACATCGGAAGGCCGGCGGCCGGCAAGACCGGCACCACCAGCGACTTCACCAACGCCTGGTTCGCGGGGTACACGCCGACGCTGTCGACGGCCGTGTGGATGGGCTACGCCAACAACCAGTCCACTCCGCTGAACAACATCCGCTACAACGGCAAGCAGCTCGTCAGTCACGTGTTCGGCGGCACCATTCCTGCCCTCACCTGGCACAACTTCATGGCCGCCGCCTTGAAGGACGTCCCGCCGACGGACTTCAGCCAGCCCGCGCCGATCAAGTCCATCGTCGATCAGGCCAAGCTCCTGCAGCGCGGCGGCTTCGACGCGGGGGCCCAACGACCGCCGCAGGACAGCGGCGCGGGCGGGCCCTACGAGTACGTGCCGCCACCTCCGGTCGCCGACCTGCCCACAACGTCGACATCAACGTCGACCTCGACGACGATCCCTGCGCCGGCGACCACGACGACGACGGTCACAATCGTTCCACCGCCGAAGAAATGAGAGCCAGGCCTCAGCCTGTCGGCCTCTGGGCGCCGGGCGTGGCCGTGTCCGGCGACGGGCACTTCAACACCTTGTCGCAAGCGGCGCGGATCGGAACACCGAACCACACACTGTCGGTTGCGAAGTTGAGCGGGGCATAGGAGCGAGAGGCGACGGCCATCACCAGGCCGTTGGAGTCCACCAGCGGTCCGCCCTGGAAAGACGGCGCGATCGAGGTGTTGTGCTGGATCCCGGAGGAAGAGACGTCGCTGATGAATCCCTGGGTGACGGCGGCACCCGCCGAACCCAGGCCGGACACGGCAAAGACCCGCTCTCCCACCTGCAACGGCGGGCTGGTGGGGATGAAGGACAGGTGGGGCAGGTTGCCTTTGGGCAAGATGAGCAGCGCGAGATCACGCTCCTCCTGCCACGTCCAGACGGTGACCTGCACTTCGGCGTCCCCCTGACGGGCGAACACCTTCGGCGCGGGATTGTGGGTCGCCGCTCGCACCGCGGTGTACGACGTCAGGAGCAGCGACTGGTCGGCATCGGACGCCACGACGAAGGCCGAACCGACGGCGGGCTGGCCGGCCTCGTCGAGGGTGTGGATGAAATACATCGACGGGGCGACCTTCTTGATCAGTGCCTGCAGGGTTTCGCCCTGGGCGGCAAGTTGCTTGAGCGGGACGAGCTCCTGCTGGATGTCGGAGATGGCCTTGTCCCGTGACGCGTTGATCTGCCCTTGCGCGTTGGCCAGGTTGCGAGCCTCGCCGGAGACGAAGTTGGCGACCTTGGCGTCGGTCCGGTTGAGCCGGTACTCGTAGTAGGCGTAGAGCACGACGCCGCTGAAGGCAGCGCCCACCGACGCGGCCAGGATGAGGGCGGACAGCCCGAGGGCGGTCTTGGGGATGACGCGCGACCGCAGCGCCGGCTTTGGGGGCCTGCCGGCCGTTGCAGGGGGAACGACGGGCGGGACCGTTGGTAGAGGCGGAAGAGGGGAAAGGGGTAGGGCCGCCACCGGCTCGTCGGGCTTCTCGACCGGCGGCGTCGGCGCCGGAGGGTCGGCGGTCGCCGGTTTGCCGGCCGCCGCCGCCCCGGCCGCCCCTGTCCTGGCCGGCGCTGGCTTGGAGGACCACGGTCTTGGGGTCGCCGGTTTGGTCGTCGCCGCCTCGTCGGCGGGATCCTCGACCGCGGCCGGGGGGGCCGGGGACTCGTCGTTGTCCAGGGCGGGCACCGACGTCTCGCCCGACGGATAGGCCTCCTGATTGAAGAGCACCGTCGAATCTCCCGTCGGCTCCGGCTTCGACTCGGTCTTCGTCGCCGCCTTCGGCCGCCGAGCTTTGCCCCTGCCGGTCGTGTCAGCCATCGGATGGAGGCTACCGAACCCAAGCGGAATTGCTCGTACACGGCGGGTCCTAGGATCGAACCGTGGTTCTGGTCCTCCTCGCGCTGTTCGTGGGTGAGGTCTTTGTGATCGTCCAGGTGGCCCACCTGGTGGGGGTGCTGAACACCGTCGCTCTGCTCGTCGTCGTCGGTGTAGTCGGCGTGGCCCTCATGCACAGGGCCGGACTCGGGGTCTGGCGCCGGGCGAGGACCCGTATCGAGGCCGGAGAGGTTCCCGGCCGGGAGCTGATCGACGGCGTCCTGGTCCTGACCGGGGCGGCTTTGCTGGCCGTGCCCGGCTTCATCACCGACGTCCTCGGACTGCTCTTGTTCCTGCCGCCGGTCCGGGCCCTGGTGCGGGTCGTCGCCCTGCGGCGCCTGCAACGGCGGGCCTCGATCACGGTGGTGGACGCCCGGACGTACGCCGGGCCCACGGCGGTGGATGCGCGGGCCCGCCCCGCTCCCCGGGCCGAGCTCCCCCCGCGTGCCGATCTACCTGGTCCACCGACCCCGCCGGACACCACCTCATGATTCCGCGCGACGCGGCAACCGTCATGCTCGTTCGGGACGGCCCGGACGGCATGGAGGTGTTCATGCTGCGCCGCAACCTGAACAGTGACTTCGTCGGTGGCGCCTACGTTTTTCCCGGCGGTGCCGTCGACGACGCCGATCGCCATGCCGACCTGGAGTCCGTGTGTGAAGGCCGCCGCGACGACGCCGCCAGTGAGTTGCTGGGAGTCGACGGGGGCGGCCTGGCCTACTGGGTGGCCGCCATCCGCGAGTGCTTCGAGGAAGCCGGTGTGCTTCTGGCGCATCCCGTCGGCGCTCCCGATGGATCGGTCATCAGCCTTGCCGACGAGGCGGCGGCGGAACGGTTCCGGACCTACCGGGCCCAGGTGGACTCGGGCGACCTCCGGCTGATCGAGCTGTGCGAGCGCGAGGAGCTGCGTCTGGCCGTCGATCAGATTCACTACTTCTCCCATTGGATTACGCCCGAGGGCGCGCCCCGCCGATACGACACCCGCTTTTTCGTGGCCGCCGCCCCGACCGAGCAGGTGCCCCTGCACGACGACCGGGAGACCATCGCCAACGTGTGGATCCGGCCGGCCGATGCTCTGGCCCGTTTCGAGGCCGGGGACTTCGATCTCATCTTCCCGACCATCAAGAATCTGGAGGCCATCGGCCAGTTCGCCCGGGCGGGAGATGTGCTCGACGCGGCCAAGGCGATCGGGACGGTGCCCACCATCCTGCCGCGGCTCACCAGTGACCACGACGGCGTCCGGATCCTTCTCCCTGGCGATCCCGGCTACGAGGAGGCAACCGGCACGCCCGAGGTTCCGGCCGACTTCCTGCGGACGGCGTCGTCCGGCCCGACCTACCCGAAGCAGTCGGCTCGTGGCTGAGCCACCCAATGACTGAGCTGACTGCCGGCGTGGCGGCGGAGCTCTCGCCTCTTGTACGCCGGGTGCTGGCCCCCAATCCCAGCATCATGACCGGGCCAGGCACGAATACCTACCTGGTCGGCGATGGATCCGGGCCGCTCGCCGTGATCGATCCGGGTCCGGCCAACGACCAACATCTCGACGCGGTGGCCGCTGCCGCTGACGGCCGCATCGGCTGGATCATCGCCACCCATACCCACGTTGACCATTCTCCCGGGGCGGCCGGCCTGCGGGCCCGAACCGGTGCGCCGGTGTTCGGGTTCGGGCCGCCGCCGCCGTCGGCACGGGGCGCGGGCGGTCTGGAGGGCCACGACTGGAACTTCGCCCCCGACGCCGAAGTGCGGGAGGGGTGGCGGCCGCCCGGCGCTGACTTCGTCCTCACCGCCCTGCATACGCCAGGACATGCGTCGAACCATCTGTGCTTTGCCCTCGATGACGGCGGGCGAGTGCTGTTCTCCGGCGATCAGGTGATGTCTGGCTCGACGGTCGTCATCGCGCCGCCCGATGGCGACATGGCCGTCTACCTCGAATCGCTCGAGCGGTTGCGATCCGCGCGGTTCGATCGCATCGCGCCCGGGCATGGGGACCTCATCGAAGACGTTGCCGCCGTGCTCGACGACTATCTCGCACACCGGCAAGCGAGAGAGGTGGCGATCCTCGGTGCGCTGCGGGAGGCCGGGCAGGCCGGCGTGGACCAACTCGTGGCCGCCGTATACAGCGACGTGCCGGTGGACCGGCACCCGATCGCCCGATACTCCGTCTGGGCTCACCTTCGAAAGCTGGCCGCCGAGGGCCAGGCGCAGACCGCCGAGCTCGACAACATTGACGCCAGGTGGGAGCCATGCATCCGTTTCCAGTAGGGGAGCGTGGGACTACCGTCGAAATACCAGGAACCCATGGCTGATCCGAACACGGGTAACCGTCACCTGCTCCCGCTGCCTGAGGCGGCGGAGATGCTCGGGCTGTCGACCGATGCTGTAACGGCGATGGTCGGCGCTGGCTTCCTGCTGTGCGGCGGTCGCGGCCCGAAGGGACTCGAATTCTCCCTGTCGGATCTCAAGGCCTTCCTGGCCCGGAACGCCGACAACGGGGCCGGCAACCTCTTCGAGTTCGGTGCCGACGGTTCGCTGAACGCCACGTCCGCAGCGTCGGATTCGATCGATCCTCAGGCCCTGCTTGACGCCCTCGACGGCAAGTCCGACGAGATGGCCAGGCGGGCCTTCGACATCTTCGCCACCGTGTTCCCCGAGGCGACCCGGTGGAGCATGTCCGAACAAGCCAAGTTCATCGAGCAGGCCCGAGGCCGCTTCGAGGCCATCCTCGCCGTCACTGGACAAGGCGCGGAGGTGGACGAAGCCTTGGTGGGCGATCTCCAAGATGTCGGCGCCGGCGCGGCGTGGGCGGGCTCACCGCTGCCCCAGCTGCTCGTCATGCTGCGCATCTCGCGCGATCTGGTGGTCCAGACCGCGGTTGAGTTGGCCGAGGAACGCGGCCGCCACTGGGGCCTGGCCCTGTCGCTGCTGCTGACCCGGGTGCTGCCGGCGATGGACCGGCTCACCGACGCCTTGGCCCAGGGGTACTGGGCCGCCATTCTGGGCCGGGAGGAGGAGGCGCGGGCTCGCTATGAGAACGTGGTGGAGTCGACGTCCGACGGTATCTACGAGGTGGACGTCGACGGCCGCATCCAGTACGCCAACCCGTCGCTGGCCATCATCTTGGGCCGTCCGCTCGGCGAGGTGCAGGGAGCCTCGCTGGCCGAAGTGGTCATCCCTCTAGATCCGGCCACCAGTGTTGACGCGCTGATCACGGACGCTCCGGACGGCCGGCGGCTCCAGCTGCCGATCAGCCGGGCGGACAGCGTGCGCCGGATGCTGGACGTGTGGACCATGGCCCGCCGGGCCGACGGTGAAGTGGTCGGTTATCAGGGGATCGTGCGAGACGAGACGACCGCCCATGACCTGGAGGCGGACAAGAACGAGTTCCTCGCGTTGGTCACCTACGACCTGCGCAACCCCCTCACCACGATCCTGGGGCTGGGTGCCACGTTGGAAGCCCACGCCCAAGAACTCCCGATCGATCGCATCGGGCGCATGGGTCAATCCATTCGAGGTCAGGCGGAGCGCATCGCCCGGCTGGCCGACGATCTGTATGACGTCAGTCGGCTTGAGGCTCGTTCGCTGCTGCTCAGCCCACGACCGGTTGACTTGGCCCAGACGGTCGACGCCGCCCTCGGCTCAGTCGCCTCGCCAGGAGCGGTGGAGGTCGACGTCCCGGCCGGCCTCACGGTGCAGGCCGACGCCCGCCGCCTCGAACAAATCGTCGCCAACCTGGTGGAGAACGCTATTGAGCACGGCGGCGCCCCGGTCCGCATCCAGACCGAGGGGGTGGCCGACGACGGCGCGGTGATCCTGTCCGTGACCGATCACGGACCGGGGGTGCCAGAGGCCCTCGTTCCGACCTTATTTTCGGGGCTGCGCACGCTGGGCCGGCGCACCCGTGACCGATCGCGCGGGACGGGACTTGGGCTGGCCCTGGTTCGAGGGCTTATCGAGGCCATGGGCGGCAGAGTATGGTACGAAACCGGACAAAACGGTGGAGCCTGCTTCCGTCTCGCCGTGCCCGTGCCGCGCCGGCACGCTGGTATTTCGTAAATCAATCCCGCCTCATCCTCCGGCGCAGACCGCATGTGCCGAACTCATAGCGTGGCCCGCGAAACGTTTGAGGTCGTCGATCTGGAAAAAGGCCGCTAACAGTGTTGCTAGCCTCTCCCTTAGTGAAAGCGGAGACGACTGCGCTCCGTCAGAGCCAGCCGTGTCCACGCGGACCCATCCTGGTGGCGAGCGGCGTGCGAAAGACCTATCGCACGGGAGCCGAGTCGGTCGACGCGTTGAAGGGCATCGACCTGGCCATCGAAGCCGGCCAGTTCGTGAGTGTGATGGGGCCGTCGGGCTCGGGCAAGACGACGCTACTCAACTGCCTCTCTGGGCTTGACGACATCGACTGCGGCACCGTGTTGGTGGCCGGCGAAGACATCTGCGCCATGAGCGACGCCCGGCGCACCAAACACCGTGCCTCATCGATGGGCTTCATCTTTCAATCGTTCAACCTCATTCCGGTCTTCACCTCGACCGAGAACGTCGAACTCCCCTTGTTGCTGGCCGGAGTCCCGGCTCGCGACGCTCGCGCCGCTGCCCATCGGACACTGGAGAGGATGGGCCTCGGCCACCGGCTCAGCCATCGCCCCAACGAACTGTCCGGCGGCGAGCAACAGCGGGTGACCGTCGCCCGGGCATTGGCTGGCCGGCCCCAGATCGTGTGGGCGGACGAGCCGACCGGCAACCTTGACTCCGAGACCGCCGGTCAGGTGTTGGACCTGCTCCGTGAGCTCCACGCCGAGGGCCTCACGGTGATGCTCGTGACGCACGACGAAGTGATCGGAGCTTCGGCCGAGCGATGCATCCTCGTACGCGACGGCTGCGTCGTGTCCGACGAAGTACTTCGTTAATGCCGCTCCGACCGGCGCTGACCTTTGCCGGTCTGCTGGCCGCCGCCGTACTTCTCGCCGGCGTGGGCATCCTGCCGTTTTTGGTCGTGGCGTTGTCCGTGCCTTTCCTGGTCATGCTGGCGGGCAAGCCGATCTTGCGTCGGCTGGCGGTACGCAACGCCATCAGACGCTCGCGGGAGACGGCTCTGGTCCTCCTTGGCTCGCTGCTCGGCACGGCGATCATCACCGGATCGATGATTGTGGGCGACACCCTCCACAGCTCCATCCGCCACAGCGCCTACACGCAGCTTGGGCCTATCGATGAGTTGGTGTCGCCGAGTGATGCCCGGCTGCTGCCCGCGCTCCAGCGAGCGTTGGCTCACCTCCCATCGGCCGACGTGGCCGGGACCTGTCTCTTATACAC
>CAXMLU010000135.1:0-2886 GCA_964194255.1 uncultured bacterium | reverse complement strand
CCCTTGTAGATATCAACGTCGGCTCGGCCGGCCAACTGTCTGTCTCCTACGAGTGCGCGTCCGTCCAGCCCGCGAAAGCCGACCGCGTGCCCGTGCTTGACCCGCCCGTGGGATCCTGGTCCTTCGTCGGCGGGGTGTGGTGTGGTCCCCGGCCTGAACGACGGAGGGTGTGGCGGTCAGCCCCGGAAGGCGGCGATGTGCTTGGCCGTGTCGGTGTAGTGCCGAAGCCGCACGACCTTGCCCTCATCGTTGAATGTCCAGAGGTGCATCTCCTCGTCGCGGTAGTGCCCGCCACCCCAGGCCGGAAGGTTCGCCTCCAGCACGAACTCGACGGCGACCTGGTTGCCACCTTCCATCATGTTGAGAACCTGAAGGTCGACGATCTCCATTTGGCCGGCGGCCTCGAAGAACTTGACGGCCTCGGCTCGCCCGTGCCGCGGGACCATCCAGGGCACACCGGCCTTGACGGCCGAGTTGTCTGCCCACGCTTCCCACTCGACGTCGTCGGCAAGTACATCCAGGATGGCTGGCACGTCTCCCTTTCCGAAGGACTCGTAGATACCCTGAACCGTCGCCAGATTGCCCACCGTTCCTCCTCGGCTGGTCGCTAAACGGCAGTTCCTACCACGGCGGCTCGAGAGGCGAGCTCGGGTTTGTGGCTGAGTATGAGCAGGGCGGCGGTCGTCCCGGCCAGTCGACCGCGTCTGCGGCGTGCTCCTGATCGGCGGCTACGTCAGCGGCCCAGGGCTTGGGCTGGCGAGACGATGGTGTCGGCGAGGGTGCCGCCGCCCACGATCACCAGGCGTGGTTCCGGTACAAACGCTTCGACCATGACCGGCCGGCCAGAGTCGTCGAGCATCCTCATGCCGGAGTTTGCGGTCTCGAGCCGCCCTCGCTCGATCGCTTCGACGGTTCTGTCGAGGTCCGCGTCGCCCAGCGAGCCGTAGCAACCTCACCGTCGAATGTGACGATCAACCGCAAGTGCATCGACACGGGGACCGGCATCCACCAGGTAGTGGAGGCGATCTAACGGTAATAGCTGCTTGGGAGGTAGCGTCAATGGGCAAGTGCGAGGTAAGTTCCTCGGCTGTGCCCACGTTTACGGTCGGCCAGGCGGCCGAGCTGCTCGGCGTCAGCCCCGACACCGTCCGCCGCTGGGTCGACAGCGGGCAGATACCGGGGGCGCGCACACCGGGCGGACGGCGACGCCTGGACGGGGCGGCCTTGGCCCGGTTCTCGGCCCAGCGGGCTCCGACTGCCTCGATGGCGCCGGTGGCCGAGTCGGCCCGGAACCATTTCCCGGGGCTGGTGACCAAGGTGACCAAAGACAAGGTCATGGCCCAGGTCGAGATCCAAGCCGGCCCCTACCGGGTGGTATCGCTCATGAGCCGCGAGGCCGCCGATGAGCTCGAGCTTGCGCCCGGAGTGATGGCAGTGGCGTCGGTGAAGTCCACAAACGTCGTGATCGAAGTCCCCCAACCCTGAAGAGGCCTCAATCAATGCACTCCCGTCACCTCCGCCGCGTCGTTCCCGTTCTCGGCGGCGTCGCCATCGTTTTGTCCGGCTGCTCGTCGAGTTCGAAGCTGTCCACCTCGGCCACCACGACCACGCCGGCAGCGCCCACGACCACCGCCGCCCGGTTGGGAGGATCGTTGAGCGTGTTCGCCGCGGCGTCATTGACGGGAGCGTTCAACGTCGCCAAGACACCCCTCACGAGTGTGAATGCGGGTCTGAACTTGACCTACAACTTCGCGGGGTCGAGCACCCTGGTCTCCCAGATCCAGCAAGGCGCGGCGGCCGACGTGTTCGCGTCGGCGGACGCCAAGAACATGCAAAAGCTCGTCGACGCCAGCCTGGTCGAGACGCCGGTGACGTTCGCCAAGAACAAACTCGAGATCGCGGTAGCCGCCCGCAACCCGAAGAGCATCACCGGTCTGGCTGACCTCGCCAAGCCCGGCGTGAGCGTGGTCTTGGAGGCCGTAGGTGTCCCTGCCGGCGACTACACCCGCCAGGTTTTGGCCGCCAAGAGCATCAAGATCACACCCAAGTCATTGGAAACCGACGTCAAATCGGCGTTGGCCAAGGTCACCTCCGGGGAGGCCGACGCCACTGTCGTCTACGTCACCGACGTGACGGCGGCCGGCTCGAAGGTGGTCGGGGTGACCATCCCTGACGCCGACCAGCCGGCCATCACCTATCCCATCGCCGTGGTCAAAGCCACCAACAACCACGCCGCGGCCGAGGCCTTCGTGAACTCGGCCGTCTCCGGCGACGTGCAGAAGGCCCTGGAGGCGGCCGGTTTCCTCCCGCCGCAGTAATCCCCGCCGCGTCCCTCTCGGCCTCGCACCGGCGGTCCTAGCCGCCGGGGCGCTCGCCCTGGTCATCCTGCCGCTCATCGGAATGCTGCAGCGCGCCCCCTGGTCGTCACTCGTTCGTGACCTGCGCGCCCACGACGCCTTCGCCGCCCTCCGTCTGTCTTTGGAAACCTCGCTCGGCGCGCTCGCCCTGTCAGTCGTATTGGGCGTACCTCTCGCCTGGATGCTGGCCCGGCACACCGTCCCGGGCCGAAGCCTGGTCCGAGCCCTTGTCACCCTGCCCATGGTCCTGCCCCCCGTCGTCGGCGGAATCGCCCTGCTGTACGCGTTCGGCCGGCGCGGCTTCGCCGGCCACGTCCTGTACGACCTGACCGGCTGGCGGCTGGTCTTCAACACCAGTGGCGCGATCGTCGCCGAGGCCTTCGTGGCCATGCCCTTTCTCATCGTCACCGCCGAGGCCGCTTTCCGGTCGATGGACCGCCGGGCCGAGGAGGCCGCCGCCACCCTCGGCGCCAGCCCCGCCTACCGGTTCCGTCGGGTCACCCTTCCCGCCGTTGCCCCGGCCCTGGCG
>CAXMLU010000134.1:0-12608 GCA_964194255.1 uncultured bacterium | reverse complement strand
GATGTGTATAAGAGACAGCGCTTAGATCGGTCCACGTTCGGCCGATCTTTTGTACCGTGACCTGCTCCACGGTGGCACCCTACCGGCGGCTGACGGCGGTACCGTTCCGGCCGTGACCGCCCTGCTTGCCGGCACGTGCGCAGCGTTGGGGCTGGCGGTCGGCTCATTCCTCAATGTCGTGATCTGGCGCATCCCGCGCAAGGAGTCGGTGGTGAGCCCGCCGTCCCACTGCCCCCAGTGCGAGCGTCCCATCCGGCCCGTCGACAACATTCCGCTGTTCTCGTGGGCGCTGCTCCGAGGTCGTTGCCGGCACTGCGGCGCCCGGATCGCGGTCAGATACCCTCTCGTGGAGTTGGCCACGGCTGCCCTCTTCGTCGGCGCCGCGCTTCGATTCGGTCTCGATTGGGCGCTACCGGGCTACCTGTTGTTCTTCGCTTCCCTCCTCGCCATCTCGGTGATCGACCTGGAGCACTACATCGTGCCCAACCGCATCATCTGGCCGACGGGGCTGGCGTCGATACCGCTGCTGGTCCTGGCGGCGGCCGCTGGCCATCAGTGGATGGCCTTGCGCGACGCGGCCATCGGCGGGGCGGCGGCCTGGGCCTTCCTTTTCGTTGTCCATATGATCAACCCGCGGGGCATGGGCTTTGGCGACGTGCGTCTGGCGGCCGTGATCGGGCTGTACCTGGGGTGGCTGGGGGTCCTCCATGTCGCCCTCGGCCTTTTCCTCGCCTTCCTCGGCGGCTCGCTCGTCGGGGTCGCTCTCATCCTCATTCGGCGAAGAGGCATGAAGAGCGCCCTGCCCTTTGGACCCTTCCTGGCGGCTGGCGCGGCAGTCGCCGTATTCGCCGGCCACCCCCTCCTCCACGGATACCTGCACGGCTGACCCCGGCGGCCGCGGCCGGCCAAACCCGCGGCCCAACTCGTTAAGAGCCGCCCCGGATGTGACGATGAAAGACTGATGCCTGCGCTGCAATCTGCACAGTGGCGCCAGTCCGGGGAATGCTGCTGATGGCCGTCCGCGTGGCTGGCCTGGATATCGGGACGTTTGCCGTTCGCGCCGTCGAGTTGAGCCTCGACGGCGAGCGACCCACCCTCACCGCCTTCGGGCAGGTGGCGCTGCCTCCGGGCGCCGTCGTCGGCGGCGAAGTGATCGACATCGAAGCCGTGACCGAAGCCATTCGCCGGCTGTGGACCAACGGCCGCTTCTCCACCAAGAAGGTGCGGCTCGGCGTGTCCAGCCAGCGGGTGATAGTGCGGCAGGCCGACTTGCCAGCCATGTCCGCCGAGGACCTGCGCTCCGCCATCCATTTCGAGGCCCAGGACCTCATTCCCATCCCGATCGAGGACGCCCTGCTCGACTTCTGCGTGTTGGGGACGGACGCGCCAGAGTCGCCAGACTCGGCAGACGGTGAGGGCGCCGAACCGCGGATGAAGGTGCTTCTCGTCGCCGCCCAACGGGAGATGGTGACGAACCATCTGGCGTGCGCTCAAGGGGCCGGCCTGCTGGTCGAGGCCGTCGACGTTGTGCCCCTCGCCTTGTTCCGGGCGGTTCCCCCGTTCGGCAAGGGCGCGGCCGGATCCGAGGCCATCGTCTCCATCGGGGCGGCGCTCACCACCGTGGTGGTACGCGAGCGGGGCGTGCCTCAGTTCATGCGCGTGCTCAACCGAGGCGCCGACGACGTCACCGCCGCGTTGGCCAAGGAGCTGGCGGTCGAACCAGACGTCGCCGAGGACCTGAAGAGGCGCAGCGCAGGTGCCGGAGCGACGGCTACGGCGGTGCGCGCCCGGGCCGTGATCGCCGACGGACTGACCCCGCTGATCGACGAGATCCGTGGATCGCTGGACTTCTACCTGGCGCAGACGGACGCTGAGTACGTCGACCGCGTGGTCATCACCGGTGGGGGAGTACGGACCGAGGGATTCCCGGAGCGCCTCGCGCACGGCATCGGCCACCAGGTGGAACTGGCCGATCCGTTGGTGTGGTTGAAGCTGGGCCGAACCGGATTGAGCCGCGAGGAACTCGAGGCGGCCGTCCCCGTGATGGTCACTCCCATCGGACTGGCCCTCGGCGGTGGGCAAGGTCCGATCAGCGGTCTGCGCATCTCCCTACTCCCGGCCGAGATCCTCGAGGCTCGCCAGCAACGCAAGCAGTTGGCAAGGACCGGAGTGGCGATGGGCGCGCTCGCCGCACTGCTAGGAGTGGGTTGGGCGATTCACGGCGCGCAGGTTGCCTCCAAGTCGCACGAGGCATCCGTCGCCGAGGTGCGGGTGACTGCTCTTCAGGGGCGAGTGGCGGCCATCAACAACCTCACTGGAGTCAAGGCCGACCTCCATCAGCGCCAGCTGGCCATCGCCGGGGCTCTGCAAACTGATGTTGATTGGGTCCGTGTGTTGGAGCAGGTCACCGCGGTCATGCCGCCGGATGTGTCTCTCTCTTCTTTCAGCGGTCAGGCCTCCTCCGGAGTCGGCACTGTGACCTTCGCCGCATCGGGCGCCGGCCAGGTGTCCGTCGCCGATTGGCTGCGCCAAATGGCCACGGTTCCGGCCCTGACGAACGTCTGGGTAGCCAACTCAGCCCTGTCGGCCGCGGCGACCACGAGCGGGGTCACCTTCTCGTCGACGGCCAACATTACCGACGGTGCCTATTCGGATCGCGCCGCCAAGGTGCTCGCGGCCGGAGTCAAGAAATGAACCGCAAGGCGCTCCTCCTCGGTGGTGCCGGCATGCTGGCAATGGTTGCCATCTGGTACGTGGCGCTCTTCTCTCCGCAGGGCGCGGCGCTGTCCAAGGCCAACCAGCGCCTTGATGCCGCTCGGCTGAAGCAGACCGAGCTGCGCGCTCAGTACCGCTCGCTGCAAATAGCCAAGTCGGCGTCGTCATCGTTGCAGGCCCAGATCGACGCCCTCAAGCAGGCGGTACCGGACAAGCCTGAGCTGGCCTCCTTCATCGACACGACCAACGCGGCCGCCGACGCGTCCGGTGTCTTGTTCATGACCATCTCACCGACGCCTCCAGGCGGTGCAGCAGGCCCGAGCGTCGCGGGAACCAAAGCGGCGGCTCCCTCTGCCGGTCTGAGTGAGCTGCGACTCTCGTTGACGGTCAGCGGCACCTATTTCCAGGTGGTCGACTTCATGAATCGTCTCAATGCCATCCCTCGCGTCGTGGTGATTGACACCGTGAACCTGGCTGGAGACAAGTCGGGCAAGATGAGCGCCTCGCTGTCGGCCCGGATGTTCATGCAAGGCGCGGTCTCCGTTGCTACGCCGGCTTCTCTCGCCACCACTTCCAACACTTCGACGACCACCCCGGGGAGCAAGTAATGGCCGACTCTGGGGCACCGCGACCCATCAAGGGCGCTAAGTCGGACAACAAACGGGCCTTGAGGCTAGGGGCGGTCGGGGTCGGACTGCTGCTCATCGTGTTCCTGGCCACGCACGTCCTCGCGAGTGGCACGACCGCCAAGTCGGCGGCGGCCTCGATCAAGGCCGCCATCACGACGGCCACGACCCAGCCGACCAAGACGGGAGCGGCTTTGCCTCTGAGGCCGCGGTTGATCACCGATCCGGGACCGAAACCGAACACCACGAGAGACCCGTTCCACGCGCCAGCGGCACCACCGCCGCCCCCCGGCCACCCGTGAGGCCATTCACCAAGCAGCCGCCCTCGGCGGAGGCCCGGCGGCGATCCGTACCCGGACAGCTGGCTGAAAACTGGTTTTCAACGTCGCGCCCGGTGTGTATGGCTCGCAGTGCCGCTCGGACGCCTCCCCCGCCGGGTACCGCCCAACGTTACGGAGCGGGGACTTCTCGCTTGTAGACCAGGTTGGCGTTGAACGCGCCGGCCGATCCGCCCGGATCGCCGGGAACCGTTCCGGCGGCGTAGACCATGTTGAAGTTGTTGTGGACCGTCACCACGCCGCCGTAAATCTGGCCAGAACCCCCGGCGTTGTTGTTCACGATGACTTGGCAAGGCGTGTAGAGAAACATGGTGATGGCGGCATCGAAGCTGGCCTGGTTGTTGAAGGTGATGTCATGGCCGCTGCATCCTGGTGCACCCACGCTGTAGGGCACGACGAGATAGATCTTGTGGTTAGCGCCATCGGCGGGACCAGAATGCCGAGGACGAGGGCCATGGCCACGGTGACCTCGATAATGGTGAACCCGTCCTCTGTCCTGGCGCGGCGAACGGAACTCCTTCGCCACGTAGCAGGGACATAGGTGTCTTGTCGGCATTTCGGCCAACGCCATTGAGCGTGGCCCAGCGTGGTGGGCCGGGAGCCGGGCCACGGGTGGCCAGAAGCGGCCAATCACCTCAGTAAGACGGATCGGGACCATTACGCTGGCGAGGTGCTTCGTTTCCTGACCGCCGGCGAATCCCACGGTCGCGCCCTGGTCGTGACGGTCGAGGGCCTGCCCGCGGGACTAGCCCTGACGGTTGAGGAGGTCCAGGGCGAGCTAGCCCGGCGTCGCCTCGGCTTTGGCCGAGGTCCACGGATGCGCTTCGAACAGGACGAGGTCACCCTGTTGGGCGGAATCCGCCATGGGCGGACCCTTGGATCCCCGGTGGCCATCATGATCGGCAACACCGAGTGGCCGAAGTGGGAAGAGGAAATGTCCCCGGCACCCGGCCGGACGGCCAAACCGCTGACCCAGCCCCGCCCGGGCCACGCGGATCTGGCGGGCATGCAGAAATATGGCTTCGACGATGCCCGGGACGTTCTCGAGCGGGCCTCGGCCCGGGAAACGGCCGCCCGGGTGGCCGCCGGGACGTGCGCCAAAGCCCTGCTGGCCTCCATCGGAGCGTCCGTGCTCAGCCACATCGTGCAGCTCGGTCCAGTGGTCTCCAAATCGACGATCCGGCCGATGCCTGCCGATCTCGAGACGGTGGACGCATCCGAGGTCCGCTGTTTCGACGGCGACGCGGAAGCGGCCATGATCGACGAGATCAAGGCGGCGGCCAAGGCCGGCGACTCCCTGGGCGGCGTGGCCGAGGTCCTCGCTTATGGCGTTCCGGTGGGGCTCGGCAGCCACGTTCATTGGGATCGCAAGCTCGACGGGCTCCTTGCCGGCGCGCTGATGAGCATCCAGGCCGTAAAGGCGGTGGACATCGGCGAGGGCAGGGATGTCGCCGGGCGACGAGGCTCGGAGGCCCACGATCCCATCACCTGGGATGCTGATGCCGGCTCGTACCGCCGCGAGTCAACCCTGGCCGGCGGGATCGAAGGCGGCATGTCAACGGGCGAGCTGATTGCCGCCCGGGTGGCGATGAAGCCGTTGGCGACGCTGAACCGCCCGGTCCTGAAGACGGTCGATGTGATTACCAAGGAGGAGTCGGTGTCGTTTAAGGAACGCACCGATGTGACAGCCGTGCCGGCGATGGGTGTGGTTGCCGAGACAATGATGGCGCTAGTGCTGGCGACCGAGTCGCTCCGAAAGTTCGGCGGTGACTCCGTCGCCGAGTTTGTGCGCAACCACGATGCCTTCATCGCCAGCCTTGCCTGAACGCGTGCTCCTCATTGGCATGATGGGCGCGGGGAAGTCGACCGTGGGCCGAGCGGTCGCCGAGCGCCTCGGCTGGCCGTACCTGGACAGCGACGAGCAGGTGCAGGAGCGCACCGGAATGACCGTGCCCGAGATCTTCGCCAGTAGCGGGGAGGCGGCGTTTCGGCGTGAAGAGACGGTCGCACTGACTGAAGCCGTCACGTCCCCGGATCCCGTGGTCGTGGCGGTGGCTGGGGGAGCCGTGCTCGACCCGGAGAATCGACGCCAACTCCGCCACGCCGGCCTGGTGGTCTGGTTGCGCGCGGATGTCTCTACGCTCGCCGCTCGGGTGGGATCAGGGGAGGGACGCCCGTTGCTCGGCGGCGACCCCTCGGCCGCGTTAACCCGCCTCAGCGCGGAGCGGGCCCCGCTCTATCAAGAGCTGGCTGACGCCATCATCGACGTCGACGCCCGAACCGTCGACGAGACGGTCAACGAAATCGTGGGATTGGTGTGATGATCACCGTTCCCGTGGCGTTGGGAGACCGCGCCTACGACGTTCTGGTCGGTCCGGGCGCCCGGTATCGGCTCCTCGAGGTGCTTCCGGTTGGCGTTCGGCGGGCCGCCATCGTCACCCAGGCGGCGGTGGGCGTGCCGGTTGACGCGGGCGTGGAGCAGCAGGTCTTCGAGATCGACAACGGCGAGGACGCCAAGTGTCTGGAGACGGTCGAAGATCTGTGCCGGCGGTGGGTGAAGTGGGGTCTGAAGCGAGGCGATGCGGTGGTGGCGGTGGGCGGAGGCGTGGTCACCGACACTGCCGGGTTCGCGGCGTCGGTGTATCAGCGGGGTGTACCCGTCGTTCACGTGCCCACCACCTTGCTTGGCCAGGTCGATGCGGCCATTGGCGGCAAGACCGGCGTGAACCTGCCCGAGGGCAAAAATCTGGTGGGATCCTTCTGGCAGCCGCATGCCGTGCTCTGCGACACCGAGGTGCTCGCCACCCTTCCCGTCCGCGAGTACCGATCCGGTTGCGGGGAGATGGCGAAGTACGCCTTTCTTGGCGTGGAGGGACTCCGTGACCTCCCGCTCGAGATGGCGGTCGCCGCCTGCGTCAAGTGCAAGGCGGACGTGGTCGCCGGTGACGAACGGGAAGACCTGGGCAACCGGAGTGGGAGGGCGATCCTCAACTACGGCCACACCTTGGCCCATGCCCTCGAAACGGCAGGCGACTACGACCTCCGCCACGGCGAGGCCGTCGCCATCGGACTGGTCTTCGCCGCCCGCCTGGCCCGGCGGCTGGGCCGAATCGATCAGGCTCGAGTGGAGGCGCATAGCTCGCTGGTCCACGCATACGATCTTTCCTCCCGACTTCCGCCTGGCACCGATAAGAACGAGATCCTGATGCTGATGGCCCAAGACAAGAAGGCGGTGGAAGGACTGACGTTCGTCCTGGACGGGCCGGAAGGAGTACAGGTGGTCACTGGCGTAGCGTCGGACGCCGTGGCCGAGACACTGGAGGAGATGCGGTGACGCCGCCGCTCGTGCTCCTGCTTTCGGGCCCCAACTTGAACCTCCTGGGCGAACGGGAACCGGCGGTCTACGGCACCGCCACCCTGGCTGACCACGTGGCCGCCGCTACGGCGGCGGCCACCGAACGGGGCCTCAGGGTCGAACACCTGCAGTCCAATCACGAAGGCGATCTGGTGGAGGCCGTCCACAAGGCGCGTGGCCATGCCGCCGCCATCGTGATCAATCCCGGCGCGCTGACCCACTACGCCTGGTCGCTACACGACGCGTTGGCCGCCTTCGATGGACCGATCGTCGAAGTCCATCTCTCCAATCCCCAGGCGCGGGAAGCATGGCGGCACACGTCGGTGGTGGCACCCGTCGCCACCGGCTCGATCACCGGGCTCGGGGGGGACGGGTACGTCTTGGCCGTTGAGGCCGTGGCCAGGCTGCTGGCATGAAGAGAGTCGATGCGCTGCGTGACCAGCTGGATGCCGCCGGCTGCGACGCCCTCCTGGTCACCAGTCTCACCAACATCCGGTATCTGACTGGCTTCACCGGGTCGGCCGGGCTTCTGCTCGTTCGCCCTGACGAGCTGATCTTCGCCACCGATGGTCGCTACAAGTTTCAGTCGGCGGACCAGTTTGCCGAGTCCGGCGTTGACGCCCGGATCGAAGTAGGTCCGGTCGACGTCCAGCAACGCGCGCTGGTGGCCGCCGTGGCTGGGACCGGCCGGCTTGGGCTGGAATCGACGAACGTGACCTGGGCGCGGCAGCGAAGCTTCGCCAGCGAGTGGTTCCCGGACATGGAGCTCATACCAACGGTCGGCCTGGTCGAACAGCTCCGGCGGGTCAAGGACACCGAGGAGCTGGCGTTGATGGCGCGCGCCGCCGGGGTGGCGGACGAGGCGCTGGCCCGAGTCAAGGCGATGCTGCTCGAGCTGCCCACGGAGGCGGAGTTCGGACTGGCCCTTGACTTCGAGATGCGTCGGCTGGGCGCGACCTCACCGTCGTTCGAGACCATCGTGGCGTCTGGGCCGAATGGGGCCAAACCCCACGCCCGTCCTTCCGATCGGCGCATCCAACCCGGCGAGCTGATCGTGCTCGACTTCGGCGCGCTGGTCGGCGGGTATTGCTCAGACATGACCAGGACGGTCTGCGTCGGCGAGCCCGGGTCGAGCACCCTGGTCCGCATGGTGGAGGTGGTGACCGAGGCGCAGCGCGCGGGGGTGGCAGCAGTGCGCGAGGGCGCCACCGGCGTCGAGATCGATCGCGCCTGCCGGGAGTTGATCGCCGATGCGGGCTGGGCCGACGCCTTTCTCCACTCCACCGGCCACGGCGTCGGTCTGGACATCCACGAGGCCCCGTGGGTGGGGCCGACCTCCTCCGATACACTTGAATCCGGCCACGTCGTAACGGTTGAACCCGGGGTGTACCTGCCCGAGCACGGCGGCGTCCGCATCGAGGACAGCGTTGTCGTCACCGCAGACGGCTGCTATCCACTCACGCATACACCGAAGGATCTGATACTTGCATGACCGTCTCCACCAACGACCTCAAGAACGGCATGACCCTCGACTTGCCCGAGGGCTTGTTCGCCGTCGTCGAGTTCCAGCACGTCAAACCGGGCAAGGGCGGTGCGTTTGTCCGCACCAAGCTGAAGAACGTGCGGACCGGAGCGGTTCTCGACCGGACGTATCGCGCCGACGAGAAGCTCGAGCAGGCGATCGTCGACAAGCGGGAGATGCAGTTTCTGTATCTGGACGGCCAGCAGTACGTCTTCATGGACAACAACACCTACGACCAATTGCAACTCGATGAGTCCGCGCTGGGTGAGGCCTCCCGTTATCTGAAGGAGGGCGACTCCGCCGTACTGCAGCTCTACAAGGACGAGGTGGTCGGCGTCGATCTGCCCGCCGCGGTCGAGCTGGTCGTGACCGAGACCGAGCCCGGCATCCAGGGCGACCGGGTGTCAGGCGCGCGTAAGCCGGCCACGCTCGAGACCGGCCATGTCATCCAGGTGCCGCTCTTCGTGAACATCGGTGACAAGGTCAAGGTCGACACCCGCAGCGGCGACTACCTCACGCGGGTGGGGGCCTAGCCCTGGCAGGGAGCCGGCGAGAGGCCCGGGAGCGAGCCCTCTCGCTGCTCTATGAGGCCGACGCCAAGGACCTCACGCCAAGCCAGCTCCTGGCCGAGCTACCCATTGATCCCGAGGCGTTCGTGACCGACCTCCTTATGGGCGTCGACCGCCACCGTGATCGCATCGACACGCTGATCGGCCGCTTTGCCATCGGCTGGACGTTGGACCGCATGCCGGTGATCGACCGCAGCCTGCTCCGGCTCTCCTGCTACGAGCTGCTCGAGCGTCCGGACGTCCCGATCGGGGCGATCATCTCGGAGGCGGTGGAACTGGCCAAGCGGTTCTCCACCGAGGAGTCCGGTCGGTTCGTGAACGGTGTGCTGGCCTCCATCGCCGGCGAAGTACGTCCACCGGAGCCGCCCTCGGCTACACTCGATCCCTGACCGTGAAGCGGGTCCGGTGAGGCCCGCACGGACAGGAGGAGCAGGTTGGCAGAACGCGAGCGGTTTCTCACGCCCCCCTACGGGGGCGTTTTCGTTGCCCGGACCTCGGTGATGGACCCGCAGGACGTCCGCCGGGCGGTGTGGCGGATGGCCCACGAGATCATCGAGCGCAATCACGGACTCGACGGACTCGTCCTCATCGGCCTGCAGACGGGTGGCGTTCCGTTGGCGGGTCGGCTGTCGGAGGCGCTCGATGCCATCGACGGCACCCTCGTGCCGGTCGGCAGCCTGGATGTGGCGTTCTACCGCGACGACATCGGGCTTCGCCCGGTGCTGCCCGAGGCGACCACGGAGATACCCATCGATCTGACGGGACACATGGTGGTGCTGGTGGATGACGTGCTCTTCACCGGCCGCACGGTGCGGGCCGCGCTCAACGCGCTCTCGGACTACGGCCGGGCCCGGGCCGTGCAACTGGCCGTCATGATCGATCGCGGGCACCGCGAGCTTCCCATTCGTCCGGATTACGTCGGCAAGAACCTGCCCACCCGCAGGGACGAGATGGTCGATGTCAGCGAAGCAGGTGTCGTCCTCGGCGATGTGAGACCGCGGTGAGCGGCCCGCACCTCCTGTCCATCGCCGACCTGGGCCGCGAGGGAATCGAAGAAGTGCTGCGAGTGACCGACGCCTTCGTGGAGGTGAGCGGCCGGGCCATTCCCAAGGTGCCCGCCCTGCGAGGTAAGACGATCGTGTCTCTGTTTTACGAAGACTCGACCCGCACCCGGTTGTCGTTTGAGACCGCGGCCAAACGGCTGTCCGCCGACACCATGACCTTCTCCGTGTCGAGCTCGTCGGTGAACAAGGGCGAGTCCCTTCGCGACACAGTGGAGACAATCGAGGCCATGGGCATCGACGCGGTCATCGTCAGGCACGGATCGGCTGGCGTTCCGTGGCAGGTGGCCTCCTGGCTCCATGGGCCCTCGGTGATCAACGCGGGCGACGGGTGGCATGAGCACCCGACCCAGGCGTTGCTCGACTGTTTCACCGTGTGCCGCGCCGCCAACGGTTTGGAGGGCGGAGCCGGATTCGCCGGGCTGGAGGGTCGTCACGTCGCGATCGTCGGCGACATCAAGCACAGCCGGGTGGCGCGGAGCAACGTCCATGCATTCACCGCCCTCGGGGCCGATGTCACGCTGGTGGCACCGCCTACCCTGCTGCCTCCGTCTCTCGCCGGATGGCCCGTGACAGTCAGCCATGACCTTGACGACGTGCTGCCGAAGTGTGACGTCGTATACGTGTTGCGAATGCAGCGCGAACGCATGCAGGAGTCGCTCGTCCCATCGCTGCGTGAATACACCGCTGGCTACGGACTGACCCGGGAGCGTTCCCATCTCTTGGCCGACCATGCGTTGGTGATGCATCCGGGACCGATGAACCGGGGAGTGGAGATCGCGGCCGAGGTGACGGCCATGCCCAACTGCGTCATCACCACCCAGGTGGCCAACGGGGTGGCGGTGCGCATGGCCGTGCTTTATCTGCTGCTCGGGTCGGGGGTGGACCTTGTCGCTTCGTGATCGTTCGCTGGCGGCCGGCTACCGCCGCGAAGTAGCTATCCGGGGCGGTGAGGTGGTCGATGCGACCGGGCGGCGCGGCGCCGATGTCCTCCTGCGGGATGGCATCGTGGTGGCCGTCGAACCCTCGCTTGGCGCGAGTGCCGGTGCCGGCGGCGGCGTCACGCTTGACGCCACCGGCTGCGTGGTGGCGCCTGGCCTGGTCGATCTTCACACCCATCTGCGGGAGCCAGGACGCGAGGAGGCGGAGACGGTCGAGACCGGCGCCCGGGCGGCCGCCCTCGGCGGGTACACCGCGGTCGTAGCCATGCCGAACACCGAGCCGGCCATCGACTCGGCCGCCGTCGTCGGCCAGGTGCTCGAGCTCGGCGCGGGCGCCTGTTGTCAGGTGGTCGTGGCCGGGGCCATCACCGTCGGCCGGGCCGGCAAGCAGTTGGCTCCCCTGGCGGAGATGGCTGCGCTTGGCGTGAGGCTGTTCACCGACGACGGCGCCGGCGTGCAGGACGCCCGCCTGATGCGACGGGCGATGGAATACGCCTCGTCGCTCGGCGTGACCTTGGCCCAGCATTGCGAGGACGCTGATCTCGCCGCCGGCGGCCACATGCATGAAGGGGAGTGGTCTTCGAAGCTCGGCATCCCCGGCATTCCCGCCGAGGCGGAGGAGCTGATGGTGATGCGCGACCTGGCGCTTTCCCGCCTGACGGGAGCGCCGGTCCACTTTCTTCACCTGTCGACGGAAGGGTCGCTCCAGCTCGTGCGCGAGGCGAAGGCGCGTGGACAGCAGGTGACGGCCGAGGCGGCGCCGCACCATTTCACGCTCACGGCCGCCGAGGTGGCCGGCTACGACTCGGTCTTCAAGGTCAACCCACCTCTGCGCACTGACGCGGATGTCGCCGCCGTTCGCGAGGCGCTGGCCGATGGCACGATCGACGCCATCGCAACCGACCACGCGCCGCATCCTCAGGAAGCCAAAGAGCTGCCCTTCGACCTGGCCCCTCCGGGCATGCTCGGCCTGGAGACGGCGCTGGCGCTGGCGCTCACCGAACTCACCCTTCCGGTGGAGCAGGTGCTGGCTCTGCTGGCATGGCAGCCGGCGCGCATCGCCGGCCTGGTTGCTGACCAGGGCGGCCCTATCGTCAAGGGCTCCGCCGCGAACCTCTGTGTGATCGACCTCGCCGCCGAATGGGTGGTCGATCCCGCCGCCCTGGCCTCGAAGTCGCGCAACACGCCCTACGCGGGGCGCCGGCTGCGGGGACGGGTGCGCCACACCGTGCTCCGAGGCGAGCCGGTCGTCATCAACGGAGAGGCACAGCGATGAGCGCGGTCAAGGAGGCGCGGCTAGTCCTGGCCGATGGCACCACGTTCGAAGGTGAGGCCATCGGCGCCGAGCCGGCGGGCGGGGTGGCCACCGGTGAGGTGGTGTTCAACACAGTCATGTCCGGATACCAGGAGGTGATCACCGATCCGTCCTATGCCGGTCAGGTCATCACCTTCACGTATCCGCACATCGGCAACTACGGCGT
>CAXMLU010000133.1:0-2879 GCA_964194255.1 uncultured bacterium | reverse complement strand
GAGATGGTGACCTCGCCCTGATCGACTCTGTACACGGTGCGCCGGCTCTGGCGCAGGGCCCGCCCGCCGCGCAACGACGAGCCGATGAGCCACAGCATCTTCCCGAGGTCGAGGGTGCGGAAGCTGACCATGGCCAGCCGGGAGTCGAGGGAGGCGTCCGGGGCCAGGTTGAGGGGTCTCCCGCCCAGATAGGTGTAGGGATCGCTCTTCAGGCAGATGGCGAGGTAGGCGTCGTTGACGACCTCACCGTCGGCGTGGCGCACCGCGAAGCGGGGGCGGCTTCGGTCGTAGTGGCGGAACCATGTGGCGAACCCGGCATACACGAAGAGGGGGTGGCCGGCATACCGCTTCAGGGCCGAGCGACGCTCCACCTGACTGACCACGGCGGCATCGAAACCGGCGCCGACGTGGAACAGGAAGTAGCGGTCGTTCACGCTGCCGAGCCCGATGCGCCGGAAGTTCTTCCTCGCCAGCGCCGCCACCAGCTCACCGGTGGCTTCGATGGGATCGTTGGTCATGCCGATGCTTCGGGCGAAGACGTTGGTGGAACCACCGGGGAGGACACCGAGGGCGGTCGTGGACCCGGCCAGACCGTTGGCCGCCTCGTTGAGGGTCCCGTCCCCACCCAGGACCACGACCACGTCCACACCTTCGACGGCGGCGCCCTGAGCCAATCGGGTGGCATGACCGCGCCGGCTGGTCTCGGCCAGAGTCACCTCATGATCCGCGGACAGGGCCTTCTGGATGACGACCCGGGCCCGAGCCGTCACCGATGACGCGGACGCATTTACGAGGAACAGGATGCGCACCCTCAGCTCGCCCCTCGGCGATACACGATCCGGAACGATCTCGCCGGCCGGCTCACCTCGCCGGCCACCTCCATCGTCCCTTCGCCGATCACATACTGGAGCTCGAGCGCGATTCGGTCGTGAGCGCCCAGTCCGGCGACGAGCACATCACACTCGCGGGCGACAGCCGTCGTGAGCTTGTCCGAGTCGTTACCCGAGAATCCGGCCTGACGGGCAGCACCGCCGGCCGCGACTCGGGCCAGAGAAAGGAACGCCGGTCGGGCGGGTATCCGCAAGGCGACCTCGTCGCGCCGGAACAACCCCGTCCAGCCTCCCTCCCCATATCGGTCCTTGGCGACGCTATCACCGGCGCTGTTCGCTCCGGTTGGTGGAAGTGGGGGTCCGTAGGAAACAATCGGGACCATGAACGTCGCCGTATGCGTCAAGCAGATTCCCGATCCCGCCACGCCGGGGAAGCTCGACCCGTCGAACCACTTCCTGGTTCGAGAGGGAAAGCTCATCCTCGATGACTCCGATGCGTACGGAGTCGAGATGGCCCTGCAACTCGTGGACAAGGCCGGCGGGGGTGAGGTCACCCTCGTGTCGATGGCTCCCAATAACGAGGTGAGCGGGCTGCGCACCGCGCTGGCCATGGGCGCCCACAAAGCCATCCTGGTGAGCGACGAGGTGCTGCGGGGCTCCGACGCCTTGTCGACGGCCAAGGTGCTGGCCGCGGCCATCAAGCGGATCTCTCCGGACCTGGTGCTGGCGGCCACAGAGTCAACCGATGGGTACACGGGGACGCTCCCCGTCCAGGTGGCCGAGCTGCTCGGCCTCCCATCGGTGACCTTCGCCAAACATGTCGAGGTGGCCGACGGCGTCGTGAAGGTCGATCGTCAGACCGAGGCCGGCTACGACGAGGTGGAGTGCCCGCTTCCAGCCGTGGTGACCGTCACCGCGGGCGTCGTCGAGCCCCGCTATCCGTCGTTCAAGGGGATCATGGCGGCCAAGGGCAAGCCGGTGGACGAGCTGAAGGTCGCCGATCTGGGACTGGCTGCGGCCGATGTCGGGCCGGAGGGAAGCCGCCAGCAGATAGTCGACGTCGCCGCCGCCGAGGAGCGCAAAGCCGGCGAGATCGTCCAGGACGAGGGCGACGCCCACGAACGGATCATCGCTTTCCTCGAGCAACTCAAGGTCATCTAGGAGAACTGGGACAATGGCGATCGACAAGATCTGGGTGGTGGCGGAAGCCTTCGAAGTCAAGACCATCACGTCGTCACTCGAGCTGCTCACCAAAGCCAGAGAGCTGGCCGGCACGGTCGAAGCGTTCACGTGGGGTGGCGACACCGCGTCCTACGCCGCTGAGCTTGGCTCGTTCGGCGCGACCAAGGTGCACACGGCCGGGGACCTCGGCGGCGCCCTACCCGGTGGGCCGGTGGCCGCGGCCATGGCCGCCCAGATGGAAGCGGACGGGGCTCCCGACGCTGTCTTGATTCCGGCCACGTACGACGGCCGCGACATCGCCGGGCGGCTGTCAGCCAAGCTCGACCGGCCCGTGTTGACCAACGTGGTGGACCTGTCATCCGACCCGGACGGACTGGTCTCGCATCACGCCGCCTTCGGTGGAGCCCAGATCGTCAAGGCCCGCTTCGGGGCCGGCGGCAAACCTGGCATTTTCGTGGTGCGGGCCAAGTCCTTCGCGGCGGAGCCCTCCGGCGGGGCCGAGCCGGAGGTCGTGAACGTGGCCGTGCCCGACCTCGGGTCGGCAGCGGGCGCGGTGATCAAGCAGCGCCACGTCGAGGAGCACACCGGGCCAAAGCTCGATGAGGCGGCGATCGTCGTCTCCGGCGGACGAGGTCTCGGCGACAAGGACAAGTACGCCATGATCGAGGAGCTGGCCAAACTGCTGAAGGCCGCCCCCGGCGCGTCACGGGCCATCGTCGACGCCGGATGGGTCCCGTACTCGTACCAGGTCGGCCAGACCGGCAAGACGGTCAAGCCCACCGTCTACATCGCCTGTGGGATCTCCGGTGCCACCCAGCACATGGTCGGCATGAAGGGCGCCAAGAACATCGTCGCCATCAACAAGGA
>CAXMLU010000132.1:0-1633 GCA_964194255.1 uncultured bacterium | reverse complement strand
ATCTCGTTGCGCTTCTTCTCGCCCCCGGAGAACCCCTCGTTCACGTAACGATCCCCGAACGACGGATCCATGCCGAGGCGCTTCATCCATTCCATGATCGAGAGGCGAAGCTCAAGCACGGACAGGTCGATGCCCTTGCGAGCAGACAGGGCCTGGCGGAGGAACTGCACCATCGGGACGCCGGCGATCTCCTCGGGGTACTGGAAGGCGAGGAAGATCCCGGCCTTGGCCCGGACGTCGACCGACCACGAGGTGACATCCTCGCCGTGGAAGAGGATCCGGCCAGAAATGACCTGGTAGTCGGGCCGGCCCAACAGGGTGTTGGCGAGGGTCGACTTCCCCGAGCCGTTGGGACCCATCAGGGCGTGCACCTCGCCGGCCCCCACGGCGAGGTCCACACCGCGGAGGATCTCGGTGCCCTCCACGGCGACGTGCAGATCCTCGACGGCGAACAGGGGGGCGGCCACGGCGCCATCCTATTAGCACTACGGCGATAGGGGAAAATAAAGTTGTGTGCTGTCGCGTCGTGACAGCTCGGGCCGGGGACGGCGGGCGGTGCCGCCGCGGCGGTAACCTCGCCGTTCATGAGCGTCCCGTGGAACCCGGCGGGGGAACCAGCTCCGCTCGGGTCCGCAGACGGCACCATCACCCTGGTCGAGGGGTCCGCTTTCTGCATATCCGGGCGCACCGGCAACCTGGCCCCGGGAGGCGCCCAGGGGCTGTTCTTCCGGGACACCCGCTTCTTGTCCCGCCTGGAGGTCCGGGTCAACGGGGCCACGCCGGAGCGCCTGGCCGCCACGGTGACCGATCCGTTCAGCGCCGCCTTCGTGTCCCGTGTCGGGCCGACCCTGCTGGTGATCCGGCACCGCTACATCGGGCGCGGCATGCGGGAGGACCTCACGGTGCGCAATTACGGCGAGGAGGCCGCCTTCTGCTCCATCGAGCTGATCCTCGAGGCCGATTTCGCTGACCTCTTCGACGTGAAGGCGGGACGGGCCCCCGCCGCCGCCGACCACGTCGTCGAGGTGGTGGGGGATGACCTGGTCTTCCGGCATCGGCGGGGCGCCCACCGCCGGGGCACCCACATCGCCCTCACCCCGCCGGCCCGACTCAGCGGGACCGACGCCATCTACGAAGTCATCGTGCCGGCCAAAGGGGAATGGTCGACCTGCGTCGAGGTGTCTCCGGTCATCGATGCCGAGGTCATAGAACCGCGATGGAGGTGCGGGCAGCCGGTGGAGCGGGCCACGCCGGTTGAGCGCCTGGCGCAATGGCGGCGCCGAGTACCGCTCGTCGAGACCGATCACGTCGGATTGCGCACGGTCGTGGCCCGCAGCGCCGAGGACCTCGGGGCCCTGCGCATCTTCGACCCTGACTTCCCCGAGCGAGCGGTCGTAGCCGCTGGCGCCCCGTGGTTCATGACCCTCTTCGGGCGAGATTCGCTGATCACGTCCTGGATGGCCCTGCTCATCGATCCTGACCTGGCCCTCGGCGTGCTGCAGACGCTGGCCCGGTTCCAGGGCCAGGACGAGGACGCCCGTTACGAGGAGGAGCCGGGCCGCATTCTGCATGAGATGCGGTTCAGTGAGGCGTCGTCACTCTCGCTCGGCGGCGGCAAGGTGTACTACGGGAC
>CAXMLU010000131.1:0-2407 GCA_964194255.1 uncultured bacterium | reverse complement strand
GGTGCTCTTGCCCGCGCCGTTGGTGCCGAGCAGAGCCGCGATCTCGCCCTCGGCTATCTCCAGGTTGACCCCGAAGAGCACGGGTTGGGTGCCGTACGAGAAGTCGAGCCGGGAGATCTGCAGGGCGGGGACGGGCACCCCGGAGCGCCGGCGGGTCGACTCGTGGTGGGCCTCGAGGATGTCCTCGATGACCATGGTGATGTCCCGGCGCACATGCCGGGCCCCGATGGCCAAGAGAATCCCTCCGACCACGCAGACCGGGCCCATGAGGGTCAGCGCAAACCGGGCGCTGGTGGCGTCGCTCACGTCGCCGAGGACTACCGCGCCGGTGAAGCCGCCGAACACCAGGCCGTAGATCCCGAACAATCCGTACGCCAGGCTGCGCATGTCGGGCGGGGCGGTGGCGGCGACGGTCTGGGCGATGGCGGTCGAGAGAGGCGCCAGACAGCACTCGGCGAGGAACCATCCGCCCGTGACCATCCACAGATGCGGGGCGTAGAGAGAGGCAGCGTAGATCGAGCCGAAGGCGGCCAGGCAGGCGCCGCCGAGGATAAGGACAGACTCCGGCCGCCGCCGGAAGAGCCGGTCGCCGACCAGGCCGGCCACGGGAATGGCGAGGAAGGCGGAGATGCCGACGACGAGGTAGACGTGACCGCGCTGGCCGGCGTTGAGGTGCCAGGTGCGCTTCAGGTACAACGAACCGAACAGCGGGATGCCCGTACCGGCGAAACCGAGCACGGCTACGGCCACCAGCTGCCAGTACAGGCTGCGGATCCGAAGCAAACGCTGCACGCCCGCGCCAAAGAGGACGCGGGGCGCCCGCTCCTCGCCGGGAGCGAGCGACTCCAGGCCGGACCCGCGGAGGATGTGGCTGGACTCATGGCGGCCCTTCGGCGGCTCGCGCAGGCGCAGCATCACCAACGCCAGCGGTATCCCCAGCAGGGCCACCGCCGTCGCCCATCGCCAGTCGCCCGTCGCTGATGCAATGGTTCCGATGAGAAAGATGCCGATGGTGCGCGCCACCGGATCGGCACCGCTGTGGTAGGCGAAGATGCGGGCGCGGGCTTCGGGCGGGTAGGCATCGGCGAGGTACGACATGTGCGTCGTGTCGCGGGGACCGTGGCCGATGGCCGAGATCACGGCCAAGCCGGTGAAGACCCACACCGTCCGGGCCAGGCCCATCAACGGGACGACGGCCGAGAACAGCAGCAAGGTCAGCGCCCCGATGCGGACGCGGCTGCCTCGGTCCGACCACAGGGCGATGGGCAACGCGAAGAGGAACTGCGAGGCCGAACTGGCGAACACGACCGCGCCGAGGGCGGCGTCGTTGATATGGAACGAGCGCTGGATGTCCGGTCCGAGCAAGCCGAACCCATTGTCGATGGTGAGGGTCACGAGGGCAGCCAGAGTGAAGACGCTCACGCCGGAGAATCCGTGACGGCGGAGCAGTGGCCACATGGGCGGCGGCCGGCCCGTGCCGGTGCCTGGCATCAGGGGGAGGTCGGCCACCGTGTCTTCAGATCCGGTGGCCGCCATCGCAGCACGCAGCAGTTCCTCGGGTACGGCAAAGTCAAGCAGCGGGGCTTGGGCGGGTTCCACGATGACCGCCCGGACCGTACCATGACACGGCTGTCAGCTTCCGGACGCCTCTACTAGCCTTCGGGGCTATGCACCCGCTAGAGCCCCTCACCGCCGCCGAAGTGGCCGCGGCATCCGCGGCGGTGCGCGCCGATGCCCGGTTCGGTTCGGACGCCAGATTTGCCTTCGTCGCTGCCGACGAACCGACCAAAGAGGAAGTCGCCCAGGCCGATGCTGGCGAGAGCGTTGGCCGGCGGGCGCTGGCTGTGGTCTTTGACAAAAGCACCTGCGACACCCACCGGGTGGTCGTCGGACTGGACCCGCCTGGCTCTCTCGAGTGGGTCACCCTGAGCGACGTCCACGCCACCCTGCTGATAGGCGAACTGTTCGAGGCCACCCTGGCCGTGCGACAGGACAGTCGGTGGCAAGAAGCCATGCGCCGTCGGGGTATCACGGACTTCGACTCTCTTCAGCTGGACCCATGGCCAGCCGGGAACTTCACCGGTCAGCTGGACCGGTCGGTCCGCCTCGTGCGGGTCGTCTCGTACGTGCGCCACTTCGACGCGGACAACGGCTACGCCCATCCCATCGAGGGCGTCGTCGTCGATGTCGACCTTCTCTCCGGCAAGGTGCTCGAGGTGCACGACTACGGCGTCGTGCCGATACCTGAGGAGCACGCCAACTACGGGGTGGACGACGTGGGTCCACTGCGCACCGACCTCCGGCCCCTCGAGATCGTGCAGCCGGACGGTCCCAGCTTCGCCATTGATGGCAGCGTCATTACGTGGCAGAAGTGGCGGCTCCGGGTGCTGATGCACCCGCTCGACGG
>CAXMLU010000130.1:0-2474 GCA_964194255.1 uncultured bacterium | reverse complement strand
GGTCGACTTTCGCAACGACTACAAGACCATGGACCTCACCTACATGGAGTCGGTCATGTGGGCGTTGAAACGACTTTGGGAAAAGGGTCTTCTCTACGAAGGTCAGCGCGTCCTCCCGTTCTGCTGGGAATGCGAGACGCCGCTGTCGAATTTCGAGACGCGCCAGGACGACGCCTACCGGGACCGCCAGGACCCTGCTGTCACGGTGTGGTTCGAGTTGGAACCGACGGCAGAAGACCCAGAGCCGTTGCGGGTCCTGGTATGGACCACGACGCCATGGACGCTGCCGTCCAACCTGGCCCTGGCTGTCGGCCCCGACATCGTCTACGCCGTGTTCGAGAAGGACGGGCACCGCTACCTCCTCGGCGAGGCGACCTCCCCCACCTACGCCAAACAGCTGGAGGGGGCCAACCTGATCGGCACCCTGCCTGGGTCACAGCTGGTGGGCCGGCGGTACCGACCCCTTTTCCCCTACTTCGCCTCCACCGAGGGCGCCTTCGTCGTCCTGGCCGCCGACTTCGTGTCCACGGAGGAAGGCACGGGGGTGGTCCACCTGGCCCCTGGATTCGGCGAGGACGACCAGCGGGTGTGCGAGGCGGTGGGGATCCCGGTCATCTGCCCGGTCGATAGCCGGGGCCGCTTCACGGCCGAAGTGCCGGACTTCGAAGACGTCCAGGTGTTCGAGGCCAACCAGCCAATCATCCGCACGCTGCGTGATCGCGGCGTCCTGTTCCGGCATGACTCCTACGTGCACAGCTACCCGCATTGTTGGCGCACGGACACGCCCCTCATCTACAAGGCGGTGAGCTCCTGGTTCGTGAACGTTGTCGCGGTCAAGGAGCGCATGCTCGAACTGAACCAAGAGATCACCTGGGTTCCCGCCCACGTGCGCGACGGCGCGTTCGGAAAGTGGCTCGAGGGAGCCCGCGACTGGTCGATCTCCCGCAACCGCTTCTGGGGCTCGCCGATCCCTGTTTGGAAGAGCGACGACCCCACCTATCCGCGCATCGACGTCTATGGAGGCCTCGACGAGCTCGAGCGCGACTTCGGCGTGCGGCCGGCGGACCTGCACCGCCCCGCCGTCGACGAGCTGGTGCGACCCAACCCCGACGACCCGACCGGCCGGTCAATGATGCGGCGTGTCGAGGACGTGCTCGACTGCTGGTTCGAGTCAGGATCGATGCCCTTCGCGCAGGTCCACTACCCGTTCGAGAACCGCGAGTGGTTCGAACATCACTACCCCGCCGACTTCATCGTCGAGTACGTCGGTCAGACCCGCGCTTGGTTCTACACGCTGCACGTGTTGGCGACGGCGCTCTTCGACCGGCCGGCGTTCAAAACCTGCATCGCCCACGGCATCGTGCTCGGCGCCGACGGCCGCAAGATGTCGAAGCGACTACAGAACTATCCCGACCCGGACGAGGTGTTCGCCACCCTCGGCGCCGACGCCGTTCGGTGGGCGCTGATGTCCTCGCCGGTCCTCCGGGGCGGCGACCTGATCGTCGACCGGCGGTTCATGGTCGAGGCGCTGCGCCAGGCCCTGAACCCCGTGTGGAACGCATGGTCGTTCTTCACCTTGTACGCCAACGCCGAGGGGGCGCGCGCCACGCTCGGCGAGGTCGGCTCGGTTCACGTACTCGACCGGTACATCCTCTCCAAGACGGCCGATCTCGTTGGCGCGGTTACCGCCCGCATGGACAAGTACGACCTGGCCGGCGCCTGCGGAGAGGTGGCGACCTACCTCGACGCGTTGACGAACTGGTACATCCGCCGCAGCCGTGACCGTTTCTACGCGGGCGACCAGCCCGCCTTCGACACGCTCGGTACCGTTCTCGAGGTGCTGTGCCGAGTGGCCGCCCCGTTGGCCCCAATGGTCACCGAGTCGGTTTGGAGAGGCCTGACGGGCGGGTCTCTACCGGCCCCGCCCGTCAACAGCGTGCATCTCACCGACTGGCCCTCTCTCGACGTCCTTCCCTCGGATCCTCAGTTGGTGGCATCCATGGACCGGGTGCGCGAGGTGTGCTCCGCCGCTCACTCGATCCGCAAAGCGTCGGGCCTGCGCGCCCGTCTGCCGCTGGCGTCGCTGACCGTCGCCGGTGGCGGCGCCTCAAACCTGGAGGCCTACCGCGACCTCATCGCCGAAGAGGTCAACGTCAGGGCCGTCTTCCTGCGCGACGAGGTCGACGACGTCGGCGAACTCGTGCTGACGGTGAAGCCCTCTGTCGCCGGACCCCGCCTTGGAGCCGACGTGCAGAAGGTGATCCGCGCCGTCAAAGCCGGCGACTGGGACCGCCAGGGAGACGGCACCGTCGTCGCCGCCGGCGTGGTCCTCCAGCCCGATGAGTTCGAACTCGTCCTGCGCCCCGCCGACGAATCCGTGTCTCGCGTTCTGTCGACACTCGACGCGATCGTTACCCTCGACGTGGCTCTCACCCCCGACTTGCTCGCCGAAGGGCTGGCGCGCGATGTGGCTC
>CAXMLU010000129.1:0-3369 GCA_964194255.1 uncultured bacterium | reverse complement strand
AGCGAGGGGCGGAACGTGAAGCGGCGGGCGTGCTCGATGGTAAACCCGGCGGCTTCGATGGCGTCGAGGGTGGCGCGGCTGGCGTGACACCCCCCGGCCACGTGCGGCCAGACCACGTCGATCACGCGCTGGAAGCGGGCGAAGCGGGGCGAGTCGGAGCGGATGTGCTCGTAGAAGCGAAGCTCGCCGCCGGGCCGAATCACGCGGTGCAGCTCGGCGAGAGCGGCGGCCTGGTCGTGGACCGAGCAAAGCACGAGGGAAGCGACCCCAGCGTCGCAGCTTTGGTCGTCGACGTGGAGGTGGTCGGCGACGCCGTCGACGACCTTCACGGGCACGGCCGCGTTGGCAGCGGCGTGCTCGGCCCTTGCCCGCAGGTACGGTTCGGGCTCGACCGCGATCACTTCGGTGACGGTAGGCGGATAGTGCGCGAAGTTGAGCCCGGTGCCGGCGACTTCGACGATCCGGCCAGCGAGCCCGGCCAGGGTTCGTCGCGATCGGCTCCACCGCCTTTGGCCTCAAAAGCGGGGGCCATCCGCTCGTACATGCGGGCGAACAGAGGATGGCTCACCTTGGTGGCGGCCATCTCAGCGCTCCACACGGTCGCGCAGCTCGGCCACCTCGGCTCGCAGGCGAGCCATCTCGTCCAGGCCGTCCGGCGCACCCGACCCCGGGGCCGTCCCCGAACCCTGTCGGCGGCGGGACGCGAACGCCGCGCCGCCGGCCATAGCCCGCATCGTCGGGCAGGCGGCGACGAGCAGGAACGGCAGGGCGACGCGCAGGTTAGGGGCGACTACGGCGACGGCGACCGCTGCGACGCCGAGGCCGATCCACAGCTTCCAGTTGCGGCACATGGGGTCACTCCTTCGGTTTGGTGAGCATAGATAGTCGATAAGCGGAGAGCGCAACGCACGGAGCTAGGCCTTGGCGCCCCTTGTTGCTGACGGTGCACCGTCGCCAGCACCGATCACACGGTCGATCGACCACGGACGCATATACCCGCGGCTGGGGCTTTGCCGCTCAGCGCGGGCTGTACGGGCCTCGTGTGCCCCTTCCTTGCCGCTCGCGACGGTCGAGGGCGGCGCGGAACTGGGACTCCAAGGCGTCGGCGGCCTCTCGATCGGCGCCGTCACTGACATGGGCGTACAGCTCCATTGTCAGCTTCGATGTCGCGTGCCCGGCGCGACCCTGCATCACGCGAGGGTGCACCCTCTCGTCGACGAGCGCGCTCATGGCGACATGCCGGAGTTCCTGAAATGTCAACGAACGATCGAGCCCCGCCCGAGCAACCGCAGGCGCAAAGACACGCTCGGCCAGGCGCCTCCGCAGAATGCCTCCCCGGGGACCAAGGAACACGAGCGCATCCTTGTCGTCGCGAATGTCCAGCCGATGCTTGGCGAGATGACGCTCAAGCTCCTCGATGAGGAAAGCCGGTGCGGTGAGCGTCCGGAGACTTCGAGCGGTCTTGGCATCGCGCACGACCCGAACATGGCCAGCAATCTCCTCGACGACCTGGGCGACTGTTACGGCCCGGCGCGTAACGTCGATATCACATACCCGAAGCCCAATTGTCTCTCCCCAACGCAAGCCGAGCACGCCCCCTGTCAGGATCAGCGCTCGGTAGCGTTCTGGAACCGCCTCGGCGAGAAGCAAGAGCTCCTCGGCCGTCAGCGTCCTGCGCTCCGGGGGTCGCACCCGGGGCAGGGCCACTCTCCTCGCCGGAGATCGGGCGATGAGGTCGGCGTCTACCGCCGAATTGAGCACCGCCCGGAGAGCGGCGACGTCGCGGACCAGGGTGGCCGGCGCGACAGTCTGTCCTCTTGCGTCCACTGCTGACTGGACGTGCAAAGGCGTGATCGAGGAGAGCGGCCGCGCACCGAGAGCGGGCATGAAGACGCGCAACGCCTGGCGATCGCGCTCGACAGAGTTGGGATGCTTGGCGGGCCGGCAAAGCCACTGCTCTGCCCAGTCGCCCAATCTGACCTGTCCAGCTCGCGGATCAATGTACTGACCTCGGGTGAGGTCGGCTTCGACCAGCACCAGCCAGCGGTCGGCTTCGCCCTTTGTAACGAAAGTTGAGGGCGCGGCGATCTCAACGCCGTTGCCATCCGGGTAGCGGGCTTGCCAGCGTCCAGACGGGAGCTTTCGGACCCGGCCGAACCGTCGACGCTTCGTCATCGTGCTCGCTGGCAATTTCGCGGCCGTAACGACAATGCGCGCCCGGCGTCCTTGACCGTCGTGGGGATCCGCGCAGCGATACCGCCGAACGCCCGGCTTGCGAAGGACTTGACCTCGACCGGGGCGTCCGTCTCGCGATGGCAGCCTATGGAGACGCTGGGACGCGCGTCGAGCGCTCGTTGCACAACGTGGGCCACTCCGGCTCCTCGGGTCAGGACGACTTGAGGGTGGTCCGTGGTGGCCGGACCGGCCGAGGCTGGTCGCCATCTTGGGCGTGCGACCCAGTGGGTGTCTCTAGGGTAGCGAATCGGCCGAGCCGGGCGCCGGCATCTCGGGTGGGAATGCGGGCCGCTTGGAGCCAGCGTTCAATTTCGGCTGGGTCGAAGCGAAGCAACCAGCCCCAGCGGACGTGAGGAATGCGGTGCTCGTAAACGAGCCGGCGGATGTGTCGGTCGGTGACCGAGAGCTGGCGGGCGAGAGAGTGGGAACGTCGATCAGATGGGTAGGGGTAACGCTCGTCTTCGGGTCCGGCTGGTGCTTCACGTTCCTCCTCTTGGTTTGGCAGGTTTGCTTGGCGGTCGTCACGCTGAGGTGCGGGCGACTCGGGCTAGGCGGCTCTCGGCTCGGTAGCGGCGTTGGTAGACGGCGCGGATATCGAGGCCTTCGAGATCGGCGAGCTCCTGGCAGGAACGGTCCGCTACCCGGGTGAGCACAATCAAGCGGGCGCAGTCGCGCGACAGGCGGTGGGAGCGGACCGCCTCGTCGATCAGGTTCAGTACCAGCTCACCGGCAGCCGGCTCGGGAGTCGCCGCGGGCGTCGGGTCCACCGTGGTGAGCGATCCGATCGGTCCGAACGCGGAGCCAAACGCGAGGTCCTTGATGAGCTGGCGCCACACGACCTGGCGGGTGTCGCGGACGATGTTGGCGGCAATGTGTTGGGGGCGACGCTCAATCGGGTACATCCGGATCCGTGCGTAGGCGGCCGCGATCACGGCGCTCGCGGTCTCCTCGTTACCCAGGCGTTGGCTGTAGGCACCGACGATCGATTTGAGGCCGGGCATCAACGCCTGGAGGAGGGCTCTGGCGGCCAGGGCGTCGGAGGGTGCCCGCCGGGCGAGCGCGGCGAGGACGCGGTCAGCCTCCGCCGGGCTTCCGTTGACGGCGACCACGGTGTTCACGCTGCCGAGCCGATCG
>CAXMLU010000128.1:0-4610 GCA_964194255.1 uncultured bacterium | reverse complement strand
GGTGTATGCCGGCGGCTGTGGCAGGAGGAGGTGGTGGAGCATCACGGGGAGTTCTTCGACTTCCCTCCGGTGATGTTCGAGCCCAAGCCTATTCAGCAGCCGTCGCCACCCGTGTTGATCGGCGGCGAGAGCGAACCCGCCCTGCGCCGGGCCGCCGAGCTGGGCGACGGTTGGGTAGGGATGTCGGCAGCGACACCCGGCGAGGCGGCCGTCAAGGTGCGCCGGCTTGGCGATTTGCGGGCGGCATCGAGTCTTGCCGGACTGCCTCTCGACGTCACCATCGGGGGCGCCGTATCGGACGCCGCGGATTTGGAGCGGTGGGCAGACGCCGGAGTCGACCGGCTGATCGTCTCGCCGTGGGCCCGTTCCAAGGAGGCGGTTGAGGGGCTCCGCCAGCTGGCTGAATCAGTCGGACTCGAGGGCCGGGACTAGCTCCCCGCCGAGGGCGAAGGCGACGATGGATCCGGGCAGGGCGGCAGTGACGATCACGTGTCCACCGTCGATGCAAAGGTTGGTGAACAGCATGCCCTTGTCCCCCCGGTAGGACCCGATCCAGTCGGTGTCGTCGAACACATGGACGGCGGCATCCACCGTGCAGGCGGCGTAGAGGCGGCCTTCGACATCGAAGCGGATCCCGTCAGGACCAGGGCCGGGCATGTCTACGGCCCGGCCGGTGCCGAGGTCGATCACCTGTTTCCTGCGGGTTCCGGCCACCCAGAGCCGGCCGGACGGATCGACGGCGATGCCATTGGGATAGTGCCACCCGTCGGCGATGACGGCCCCCGATCCGTCGCGAACCGTGCCGTTACCCGAGTCCGTGAAGTAGAGGATGCCGTCGAGAAACACGAGGTCGTTGGGCGCCGACAGACCCTCGGGTCCGACTACTTCCTCGACGCGCGCCCCATCGGGCGAGACCCGGAACACGCCGGGCGGGCACGGATCGTACGGCGCGTCGACCGGGAGTCCGTTGGCGGCGAAGTCCACCCCACCGTTCTGCGTCACATAGATCCAGCCGTCCGGTCCGAGCGCCGTCCCGTTCGGCCCACCACCCAGGTGAGCGAGCACGTGACCATCTCGCCGGACGTCGCCGCGGCTGACGCTGACCCAAACCAGACCTTCGGGCGTCGCGGTCGGGCCTTCGGTGAAACCCTCGCCGGCGTAGAGCGTTTTCATGGTGAGCAGCGCGCCGGGTGTGGGCTTGGGCCGCTAGCGACCGGGCGTGGTCCGGCCGCCGGGGTAGCCACCTCCGCCGAACTGGGCGTCGAGGGCGTCGTAGTCGATCGGCCATCCGAGACGGGGAAGCTTGTCGATGAAGTCAACCGTCTTCGGCTTCTTGTACGAGGCGATGTTCGACCGGCAGTGCTCGATGATCTCCTCGGCCGTCGCCGAGGCGCCCGCTTTCAGCACGACGATGGCCTTGACGCTCTGCCCCCACGTCTTGTCCGGGACGCCGATGATGGCGCATTCGGCGACCGCCGGGTGGCGGCCGATGCAGCCCTCGACCTCGGCCGGGTAGATGTTCTCGGCGGCTGATTTGATCAGGCGTGTCTTCGGACCGACGAAGCTGATCGATCCGTCTTCCTCGCGCCGGCCGAGATCATTGGTGTGGTGCCATCCTCCCGCCTGGCGGGCCGAGTTCTCGTCGGCCCGGTTGTGGTAGCCGTTCATGATGGTCGGGCCCCGGGCGACGATCTCGCCGACGTCGCCGGGCGGCACCTCGATTCCGTCGGGGTCGACGATACGTACCTGCGCGACCGGAGACGGCCGCCCGGCGGTACCGATGGCGGCCCCGCCGACGGCATTAAAGGTCAGCATCCCCATGCATTCGGTCTGGCCGTACCCGGCCGGCTTGCGCGCCCAGGGGCTGGTGTCGATCGTGATCATGGCGTTCCACTCCGGGCCTCCCGGAAAGCCCCGAAGCGTCTTCAGGTCGTACTTGCCGTCCCGGTTGGCCTCGACCACCTGACCGGTGGTGGGTGGCACGATGAAGGCGCCCGTGCAGCGATGCTTCTCGATCAGACGGCACAGCTCTTCGGCATCCACGCGGCGCGTGAACACGTTGGTCCCGCCGAACTGGAACGTGGCCATGGTCGTCATGAAGGTCGCCACGTGGAAGAGCGGACCCGAGTTCAGGTAGACGTACTCGCTGTTGATCTGCTGGAGCATCCCCATCATCAGGTTCTGGACGATCATCGCGGTGTGACTGAGCAGGGCTCCGCCCGGCCGGCCGGTGAAGGCGGCGGTGTACATCTGGAGAACCGCGGCGGCAGGCTCGATATCAAGGGCCGGGTCCTCTGCCGATCCTTCGGCCAGGAAGGTCTCGTACGATCCCGAGCCGGTCGTGTCGTGCTGGAGCCAGAGCGCTTTGGAGCCGCTCAGGTCCTTGGCTTCTTGCACGGCTTCACCGATCTCTGCCTCTTGCCAGATCACCACGCGGGGGTCGGTGTCCTCGAGGACGAACGCCATTTCTTGCGCCGTCTGTCGCCAGTTGGCCGGGCAGAACACCGCGCCCGTCTTCGCCGCCGCCAAGAGGCCTTCCAGCACTCGGTGACAGTTCTGCCCCAACCACAGGATCCGGTCACCGGGCTGTACCCCTTCGGCCACCAGCGCGTTGGCCAGACGATTGACCCGATCGTCCATCTCCGGGTAGGTGTACTGATCCTCCTGGCACACCAGCGCCCGCTGCTGCGGATAGCTGCGGCGGTGCTCGCGGAGGACGTCAGCCAGGGTGAGCGCGTGGAGCAGGTCCATGGCCGCATCCTGTCACGGCCGAGACCTACATGACACGACCGTCAGGTGGCCCGTCAGCTCGGACTGGGCACCAGTTGATGCTTGACCACCTTGCCGGTGGCATTGCGGGGGAGCTCGGACCGGAATTCGATCCGGCGAGGGATCTTGTAGTCGGTGAGGCGTCCGGCGCAGAACTCCCGGAGGTCGTCCGCCGAGAGGGTCGCTCCGGCTTGGAGCACGACGAACGCGGCCACGTCTTCGCCCAGCACGTTGTGAGGCACGCCGACCACGGCCGCTTCGAGGACGCCGGGGTGCTCCAGGAGGACGGCCTCTATGTCGGTGGGGTAGATGTTGTTGCCTCCTCGGATGATCATCTCCTTCTTGCGCCCCACGATGTAGAGGTAGCCGTCCTCGTCCACCCGGCCCAGATCGCCGGAGTGAAGCCATCCGCCCGCCCACGTCCGCTCTGTGGCCTCGGGGTCCCGGTAGTACTCGCGCTGGCGGCCGGGAAGGTTGATGAGGACCTCGCCCACGGTGCCGACAGGGAGCTCACCACCCGTTTCCGAGACGATGCGGACCTGCATCGGGGGAACGGGCCGGCCGACCGAACCGATCCGGCGGCCCGCCTCGTCCTTCGGCGTCGAGCAGTACGCAGGACCGGCCTCCGTCATCCCGTAGCCGTTGGACACGTTCGCGTTGGGGAGGCGCTCCTGAAGGCGGCGGAGGGTCTCGGGGGCCAGCGGTGCGCTTCCGAGGGAACACATGCCCAGGCTGGATAGATCGGCCTTCTCGAAGTCGGGGTGGGCGATCAGGAGCTGGGCCATGGCCGGCACGATGAAGGTGGCCACCGGCCGCTCCGACTGCACGTACGCCAACCACTTGCCGGGATCGAACTTGGCCTGGAAGAGGCCGGTCAGCCCGAGCTTCATGGGGTTGTACACGAAGGCAATCCCCGAGAACGTGAACAGCGGGGAGCTGGTGAGCCACCCCGCGCCCGACCAGCTGGGCTCGTTGTTGGGGATAAGGGAGATGTTCCGGTGGCGGACGGCGACGCCTTTGGGCGAGCCGGTGGTGCCCGAGGTGTACATGATGTCGGCGAGGTCGTGGCCGCTGACCGGAACCTGGATCTCCGAGTCGTCGTCGTCGAAAAGCTCGGTCTCGTTTGCGGTGACGATCGACAGCGAGCCCACTGAGGCGCGGATCTGAACCACGTTGTCGACGAGCGAGGGGCAGGTCAGCACGGCGGAGGCGGAGCAATGCTCGAGGATCCGCTGAAGCTCGGGCGCGGTCAGCCGAGTGCTGGTCGGCACCGCGACCCCACCCGCCTTGTGGATGGCCGCGTAGGCCACGATCCAGCTGAGTACCTCTTCGCTGGGCTGGTAGATGGACACGCGATCGCCCTTGGCCACCCCCGCCGAGATGAGGCCGCGGGCCAGCCGGTTGGACCGCTCCTCCCACTCGGAGAACGTGAGATCGTGGCCGCCGTCGAGGTCGCGGTAGGCGGTGGCGGCACCATGGAGCCGGGCCATGGTCCGGAGCTGGTCGGGGAGCAGATCCGGCATTGTTATGGTGTCGCCAGCAGATCGCCGAGGCGATCGTGGTGCCAGGACGAGGTGCCGAGAAGATCGTCGGACACGACGGCTCGGCGGATGAACAGATGGAGATCGTGATCCCACGTGTACCCGATACCACCGTGGATCTGGATGCCATCTTTGAGGTTGAGCCGGGCCGCCGAGCCGGCGGCCGCCTTGGCCACATGGGCGGCCCGGTGGGCGTCGGGGTCACCGGCGTCGAGGGCCATGGCCGCGTAGTACACCGCGCTCCAGGCTCGTTCTTTGGCCAGAGCCATGTTGGCCAGCTTGTGCTGCACGGCCTGGAAC
>CAXMLU010000127.1:0-3026 GCA_964194255.1 uncultured bacterium | reverse complement strand
CCCGCCGCGACGCCTTTAATCAGAGCGAGATCGCCCGCCGGTTCCGGCGGTGGACGACGCAGTTCGGCCTTGGCTACAGCGTGTCCGAGCTGACCGCCACGCTGCCCGCGTATACGGGCCGGGTGTCGATCACCGAGGCCCAACCCGCCAACCAATCGGCGGCCGGATCCACCGACCAGAGCACCGTGCCCCCGACTGTCGGTCCCAGGCCCGCGTCCGTGGCGCCGTCCACCGTCCCGCACCCGGCCCAGGGGAGCTGAGGTGCTCGCCCTGCTGGGGCTTCTCGTGGGAATGGCTCTGGCTTTGCTCGTGCGCCCGACCATTCCCCAGGACCTCACTCGGTACGTCGCCATGGCCGTGGTGGTGGCCATCGACTCGTCGCTCGGGGGCGTGCGGTCCAGCCTGGAGCGAACCTTCAACGACCGCATCTTCATCCTGGCGTTCATATCCAACGCCGCCGTCGGCATGGTCCTAGTCTGGGTGGGCGACCAGCTCGGCCTAGATTTTACGACCGCCGTCGTCGTCGTCTTCGGAATCCGCATCTTCCAGAACCTGGCGGCCATTCGCCGCCGGGTGTTCGGGGGGTAGGCACGCCATGCCTCCCCTGTCGTATACAGACCTTCTCCCGACTGAGGAGGTGGCAGACAATGTGGTCGCCCCAGCGACCGATTCGTCTGCCACCTCGCAAGAGCCGGTCGTCAGGACAACCCATTCGCCACTCAACCTTTATGGCGCCGGTTCACGATGACCGCCCCCGCCGCCGCGCAGCCGTCGCCCCGTCCACTGCTCCGGTTGCCCCGCACCCGCCGGATCGGTCGCACGCGGGTGGCCGTCCTGCTGATCACCGCCCTGGTCGGCTATTTGCTGGTGGGCCAGGTGCGTACCTCCGGCCGGCTCACTCAGAGACTCGAGGCGCTCTCCGAGGGCGACCTGGCGCGCATCCTGTCCGGCCTCACGACCGAAGCGGACAACCTGCAGACCCAGATCGCCGCACTGAAGCTCGAGCGCCTCAGCCTCCAGACGTCGACCCAACGGGACGCCACCGCGACCAAGGCTGCCGAGGACCAGTTGCACGCCCTATCCATCCTGGCGGGCACCGTCCCGGCCAGCGGCCCCGGTGTCACCGTCGATGTGGCCGACCCCGAGGCCAGCGTCCGCTATGACCTGTTCATCGACATCATCCAGGAGTTGCGGGACGCCGGCGCCGAGGCGGTAGCCGTGAACGTTCACCGCGTAGGAATCCGCTCGTGGTTCTCGGCCACGCCGGATGGGGCGGTCGTACTCGACGGCGCGACCCTCACCGCCCCCTTCCAGATCGTGGCCATCGGCGACCCGGCCACCCTGGACGGCGGCCTGGCCATCCCCGGCGGCGCGCTCGACACCCTCCGAGCCCAACGGGCCGTCACCGTATCCGTGCAGCGTGGGGCGAGGGTCGTGGTGCCGGCCCTTGCCTCCGCCCCCACCTTGCGGGTCGCGCGTCCGGTAGTTTCAGGGGGATGAATGTCCCCGACGACCTGCGTTATACCGCCGACCACGAATGGGCACGGCTGGAGGCCGACGGTCGCGTCCGGGTCGGCATCACCGACTACGCCCAGGATGCGCTCGGCGATGTGGTGTTCGTCCAGCTCCCCGAGACGGGCGCCGAGGTGGCGGCGGGCAGCTCCATCGGGGAGGTCGAGTCGACGAAGTCAGTGTCTGATCTCTACGCCCCTCTAGCGGGAACGGTGGTCGAGGTCAACGCCGAGCTCACCGATGCCCCGCAGCGGCTGAACGAAGACCCGTACGAGCAGGGGTGGATCAGTGTGATCGCACCGTCGGACACCGACGCTTTCGGCTCCCTGCTGGATGCCGAGGCGTACCGGAAGCTGATCGCCGAGTGAGCAAGTCGTGAACCGCGAAAGCGGCGTGTTCTGTAACCAGTGCGGCCACCGCAACCCCACGGGCGCGAACTTCTGCTCGTCGTGTGGCGGAGTGCTTGAACACGCCGCCGACGAGACGACGACCACCATCGTGCTGCCGGTGGAGGTGGCCGCCGAGGTAGCCGAGGAAGAGGTCTCGGTTGTCATGGAGGACCTACCCGAAGGGGTTGGGATGCTGGTGAGCAAGCGAGGGCCGAACGCCGGTTCTCGGTTCTTGCTGGACGCAGAGATCACGCGAGTAGGACGCCACCCGGACAGTGACATCTTCCTTGACGACATCACCGTCTCGCGTCGTCACGCCGAGTTCGTGCAGGGCCACGCCAATTACCGAGTGCGCGATGTCGGTTCTCTCAACGGCACGTATGTCAACCGCGAGCGGATCGAAGATGTCGCCCTGGCCAACGGCGACGAGGTGCAGATCGGAAAGTTCAAACTGGTGTTCCTGGCGGGCACCGGAGCGGACCGGACGTGAGCCCTGAAGTGGTGGACCGGGGTCACCTGTCGATCGGCGAGGTGCTGACGTTGCTGCGCGACGAGTTCCCCGACGTGACCATTTCCAAGATCCGCTTCCTCGAAAGCCAGGGACTCCTCGAGCCGGAGCGGACCGCGTCGGGTTACCGGAAGTTCTACGAAGCCGATGTCGAGCGGCTGCGGTGGATACTGCGCCAGCAGCGTGAGCACTTCCTGCCTCTCAAAGTGATTCGTGGGCGGTTGACGGGTGAGCCGGGTGGCGATGAGGAGGGGGAAAGGGCGGCCACGCCGGAACCGGCGGTGGTGGCGGCCGCGCCTGCCCCGATGCGGGCCGTTCGGCTGCCGGGCGCGGCTCGTGCCGCCACGGTTGGTGCCGCCACGGTTGGTGCCGCCACTGCCGGCGCGGCTGAGTCGTCCCGCCCGGCGCCGCCGTCCGCCAGTCTCTCCAGTCCCTCCTCGAGCTCCGCGAGTTCCCCCCGGCCTCCGGAGGAGAGCCCACGGTGGTCGGGAACCACCGGCGTCACGCTGACCCTGCAGGAGCTGTCGGCCGCGTGCGGACTACCGGTGGCGCGGCTTCAGGAACTTGAGCGGTTCGGGTTGATCGAGGGTCGGACGATGGCCGGGACGGTGTACTAC
>CAXMLU010000126.1:0-4177 GCA_964194255.1 uncultured bacterium | reverse complement strand
CAGATGCCGGAGGAGCCGCCTTCGGGCACGCGGGAATATCGTGGGCATTGTCGGTTCCTCCTCTGTGGGAACTGGCCGGGCCCGGGGGGTGGTTGCACACCCGCCCGGGCCACCGTCCTGCACACGATCATGTGCAGGTCAGGCACCATACATCTGCACATGATCGTGTGCAACTATCGTCACTGCAACAGCGCCGCGCCTAGCGTGCCAACGTGGGTCGGAAGGTGGACGTGAAAGAGATCGTGGGTGTCGCCGAGATCGCTTCCCGACTCGACCGCGAGGTCGGCACCGTCCACAGCTGGCGCCGCCGCTTCCCGGACTTCCCTCAGCCAGTGGCGGGTCTCAACATGGGCTTGGTGTGGGTATGGCCCGACGTCGAAGCGTGGGCGCGGAAGACCGGCAGGCTCAGCTAGCCAGCTGATCTCTCCCACCTTCATGCGTTCTCATCCGGAAGGCCGGCGTCAGGCAGACCCGAAAGGGGTCTAGGGACATTCCAGAGTGCCATCGACGCGTTGGGCCACGATCCCCGCACCCTGTATGTCGAAACCTACTGGTTGAGTGTGCTCGGTCCGTCGTCGTTGTGGCTGCTTCGCCGGCTGGCCGCCGGCCTGGAGGCCCATCCCGACGGCTTCGATCTGCCTATGGCCGAGACGGCTCGCTCGATTGGACTGGGAGACAAGGGCGGCCGGAGCTCGCCGTTCGTTCGCTCCCTGGCCCGGTTATGCCAGTTCGACGTGGCCGAGGCGATCGACGACCACACGATGGCCGTGCGCCGGAAGTTGCCACCCCTTAGCCGCCGGCAGGTGCTGCGCCTCCCCGAGTCACTCCAGGCCGCGCACCACCGGTGGCAGGAGGAGCAGCTGCGCATTCCCTCCGACGAGCATCTGCGGCGCCGGGCCCGTCAACTGGCCCTGAGCCTCATCGAGCTGGGGGAAGGCCCGGAGGCGGCGGAGACCCAGCTGTTGCGATGGCGATTCCATCCGGGCGTAGCCCGCCAAGCGGCGATATGGGCATACGAACGGATCAGCGGGGCGGTGCCGGCGGAGGCAGGCTTCCGGTGAACATGGCCTCGCCCTCCAGCGGTGATTCGTAGGGCAGGCGGGCCAGGTCGGCCAAGGCCGCATCCGGGTCAACCGGCGCGACCAGCTGCGCGTCTCGGCAGCAGGTGAAGGCGGCCGCGCAGTAGTCGTCGACCCGCTCGCAGATGCCCAGCGCCCGCACACCGGGGAAGCTCGACCAGCCCCGACCCGCGGCCGGGTGCGTCGCCGAGTATCGCTCGAACTCGTCGTCCTCACCTTCGCGGAACAGATGGAACCCGATCTGCTGGATGGTGACGCGCAGCTCGGTCGTGAAGATCACCGGATCGGGAAGATGCCGACGGTAAAAGCCGACGAAGTCGGGTTGAGTGCGCCTGTGCTCCGCACGTCGAGCGGGCGCCGCCGTACAGGGCGTTGTGCGAACCCATGCCCCACGCGGTGCCGACGTAGTCCTCAAGACCGGTCCCGCAGATGGTTGGCAGCGCGCCGTCATCCTCGCGATACACCTTCACCTCGCCTTCCCCGTACCAGGTGCCGTGGTCGAGCACCCGAACTCCGACGACGCACCCGGCGAACCGTCCCGGCCCAGCCAGGCCGCTGGCGATGACGAAGTCCCGCTCCATCTCCGTCGGGTTCTCCCGTCGCCACGCCACATGGAGGCGGCTGGCCGGAACTTCACGGCTCAGCGTCAGGTCGGCCTGGAGTACAGCTCCGCGGCGCGGGTGGAGGCGTTGGCGAGCTCGACCCTCAGATGCGAACCGAACGGCCACGGCAGGTAGGAGTTGAAGCCTCGGCCTTCCTGCGCGCTAGCCAGCGCCGAGCAGTACGGAGCCGGACGTCCGTGTGGCAGGCCGAAGAAGTCGAGACACGGGACCGAGATGCTGGGTTCGGCGGCGCCGTCGTAGAACGCCTCGAGCACCAGCCCCCGCATCGCCTCGGGCGGGCCCGGTGGGAACGTCATCCAGAGATGACGCACCGTCCCCGGGCCGTCGATCTCGATCAGCACGACCCGCTCACCTGACCGGATCCGCCGAGATGGCGCGCCTTTGCGTCCGCCGGCCGCGCTGCCTCCGGCGCCGCGAGCGCCCGTCGGGTTCTCGAAGGTGATGGCCCGACAGTCGAGTCCGAGATCGACGCTGCTGATGTCCATCGCCGTAGGGTAAAGCGGTGATCGAAGACCGACTCCCGCCGGGGCGCCTGGTGCGCCTGTCGCGAAGGGGAACGACGTTCATACGCGAAGTGTCCGGACCGCCAGGTGCTCCCGTGCTGATCCTCCTGCATGGGTGGACCGCAACGGCCGATCTCAACTGGTTCACCAGCTACTCCACCCTCGGCTCGGCCTTTCGGGTCATCGCCATGGACCTGCGGGGGCACGGCCGCGGGATCCGGTCGAGACGACCGTTTCGGCTCGAGGACTGCGCCGACGACGTGGCCGCGCTGGCCGACCACCTCGGCCTCGACCGCGTCATACCCGTGGGGTACTCGATGGGTGGACCGGTGGCCCAGCTGACGTGGCGCCGTCACCCCGAACTCGTGTCCGGCATGGTGCTGTGCGCGACGGCTCGTCGCTTCAGTAGCCGGGGACCGGCCGAACGCGCCTTTTTCTCCGGGATGCTGGGCCTTTCGCTGGCAGCGCGGGTCATGCCCGAGACCGTCCGTCGCCAGGTCATGGAGGGAATCGTGCGCCGCCGGCTCGACGAGAGCGCCCTCAGCATCTGGGCCCTCGAACAGCTTCGCCACAACGATCCGGCCGTCATCCTCCAAGCCGGTTCGGCCCTCGGCGCCTTCGACTCCCGGGCCTGGCTCGGAGAAGTCAAAGTCCCTACTGCGGTGGTGGTCACGGCCCTCGACCGGGTGGTGGCGCCGCGCCGCCAGTTGGCACTGGCCGAGTCGATCCCCGGGGCCACGGTCCATCCGGTGCAGGCCGATCACGCCGCCTGCCTCCTCGCCCCGGAACGGTTCGTCCCGGCCCTGTTCGAAGCGTGCCGCGAGGTGGCCATGCGAGCGGCGGAGCGGCGCTAGATCAGAGGGCCTGTTCAACCTGACGGGCCGCCGCCAGCACCGCCTTGGCATAGCGGCGCCCCGGGGCGCGCGACGTCCGCTCGACCGGACCCGAGACGGATACGGCCGCCACCATGACGCCGTCGCGAAAGACCGGGGCACTGACCGAGGCCACCCCCTTCTCGCGTTCTTCGACGCTTTGAGTCCAGCCCCGGCGGGCCACCTCGCCGGTCGGGTCGCCGCCGAGCACGCGTCCGGCCGAACCGAGGCCCATCGGCAGCGCCGCGCCCACCGGCACGATGGTGCGCAGGCTGTGCGGTGATTCCAGGGAAACGACGCAGATCCTGACGGCGCCTCTTGGCACGAAGAGCTGGGCGCTCTCGCCCGTGGCGTCCCGCAGCTGCTCGAGGGCGGGCCGGGCGGCTTCGGCCAGTGGCCGGCTGCGATGAGCGGCCGCGGCCAGATCGGCCAACCGAGCCCCGAGGGAGAAGCGACCGGACCCGTCCCGGTCAAGCAGGCCGTGCCGCTCAAGCGCCTGCGCCAGCCGGTGGGCGGTGGCGCGAGGCATGCCCGTTGCCTCGACGAGCCCACCTAGCGCGAGCGGGCCGTCCTCCACGGCGTCGAGGATGGCCACCGCCTTGTCCAACACGCCCACACCCGTTACCATCATATGGGAACATTATCTCAGATTGTGAGACGGCGATGGTGCAGACGCTGAGCGAGAAGGTGTGGAACCGCCACCTGGTGCGGACTGCCGATGACGAGCCGGATCTGCTGTACATCGACCTCCATCTGGTCCACGAGGTCACATCGCCGCAGGCGTTCGACGGACTGCGATTGGCCGGCCGCACGGTCAGAAGGCCGGAGTTGACCGTGGCCACGATGGACCACAACGTGCCGACCACCGGGCTTGACCGGCCCCTGGAGGATCCCGTCTCGGCCCGGCAGATGGAGGTGCTGGCCGCCAACTGCGCGGAGTTCGGGATTGTGCTGTACCCGATGGGCCACCGCTTCCAAGGCATCGTCCACGTCATCGGTCCTGAGCAGGGGCTCACGCAACCGGGCATGACCATCGTCTGCGGAGACAGCCACACGTCCACGCACGGCGCGTTCGGGGCGCTGGCCTTCGGCATCGGCAC
>CAXMLU010000125.1:0-7259 GCA_964194255.1 uncultured bacterium | reverse complement strand
TCGTACACCACCGCGCGGGACTCAACCCGCGTCCCCGTCCGGACAAGCGACCCTCCACTGGTCGGGATACGTCAGGGTCAGCATCGCCAATCGGCCCACCTCGTCCCACGGAAGCGCATTTCACGTCCAGCGCATATCGCGCCGAGCCTTCTTCGAGTACTCCCCCACCGGGCGACCAGTACGGCCGACCCCCACGGCCGTCGCCGAACCACCGCCAGGTCCCGATCAGCGGAGCTCCACCAACTCCCCCGTCGCCAGGTCAACGATCGGCACCCTCACCCATTGACGCCGGGCCTTCATCCCCCCCGGCGTCAGCACCAACCAGTACTCATTTTGGCACCGAACTACCTCCTTGTTATTTCCTCCTTGTATCCGTCTTCGGCTCTCGCCCGAGGACCTTGAGAGCAGATTCAGAAACCCGTAGAAGTACCTCGCTCCGACATGCGCCACCGCGAACCGAAGTCTGCTCACGCAACAACGGGCGGCCGACGGGCCGCCCCAACGGCAAGGCGTGCCCTCCGCAGGCGGCCGTCGTCTCCGCAGATGGGCGGGTGCGGGTCTGCCCGACAATTTCTTCGGATCCCGGTGTCCCCTCTGGGGGCCTCTCCACCCGTTTCTTCAGCAGGCAGGGCGAATCGGTCGACCTGACCTCAGAAACGGGTATGGCGTGGAGGCAGTAGAGCGTTGTCAGGGCGGTCGGACAGCGTCTCACCGTGGATCAGCCGAGGATGGCAATCTCGTGGTCGTGGCGATGAAGCCGCCTTCGGGGCCGAACACTTTCGACGCGAGTTATGTCGAACTGTTCGTGCGTGCGCATCGGTGCGCGTTTCGGGTCCTGGGCAATCGTGATGCCGCTGAGGATGTGGCCGCCGAGACCATGGCCCGGGCGTTCGCCCGCTGGCCGAAGATCCACGCCTACGCGCCGGCGTGGGTGACCAGGGTCGCCTTGAATCTGGCCACAGACCTGTGGCGGCGCAAGCCCGCCCTGGCCGTGGTCCGGGCGGAGGCCTCCGACGAAAGTGTCGACCGACTACTGCTACGTGAACAGCTGGGCAGGCTGCCCCGGCGTCAACGGGACGCGATCGTGGCCCGCTACCTCCTGGGCTTCGATGAGAAGGAGACGGCCACGTTGCTGGGCGTCTCGGTCGCCACCGTCCATACCCACGTGAAGCGTGGTCTTGCCCGCCTGCGCGGCCAGTTGGACGACACGAGTCTTGGAGCTGATGAACAATGAATATGAACAGCAAGCCGAGCCCCGAGGAGAGGGCGGCGGCATCTCGACGGTACGAGGAAACGGTTCAGCGGGGTGCCCGATTGATCCGGCGCCGCCGGCTGTTGACTGGTGCTGCTCTGGGCGTCGCGGTGGTGGCAGTCGTTCTGGGTGTCTCGCTGCCGTTGGCGCTGTCAGGCGGGCAGCATCCTCGGACGAAGGTCAACGTTGTCTCCCCCGTGACCCAAACGTCGGATACGACGACTTCCTGGGCGCCGGCGCCGACTGAAGGATCCACCGCGGCGCCGCAAATCAGCCAGCCAACAACCAGGCAGCCCCAGCCGACGCGGACGACTCAGCTGACACTGACGACGCCGCCGACCACGAGGGCGCGACCGACCACGACGACGGGTCTGACCACGACGACTCAGCCGACTCCGACGACGCAGCCGGATCCGCCACCCGTTGGACCTGGAACCGCCAGCCTCACCTACAGCGGCGTTCTCTCCGGTCCGCTTACCAACGCCGTTTCGTACTGCTATTCCCGGCTCAACTCGGGCGCCGAATCCGAGATCGATGTCCGCGGCATGCTGAACGGCACCCCTTGGGTCCTGTTCGTTCAAAGTTATGACGGCCAGACAGGGGTGTGGCAGGTTCTCACGGGGCAGGGCGGCGGTGGGACCGGAATGACCGGCCAAGGCTACGCGGTCACGGCGAACTATCCAGCGACGGTCGGCGGCGCGACGCAAGTCGACTGGTCGAAAGGTGCGACCCTGGATGTTCAGTTGACGTCACGTTCAGGACAGACGCCCGCCGGGAACGTTGCGATCCAGGGCACCATCAGCTGTTGACACCGGCGGGGACGGGACGGGGGAGGCCCCACGCGCAAGGCTTGCGGCCTGACCGGCAAGAGGATGCGCCAGATGGTGCAGTGATTGTCGCTGAGCAGCCATTTGGGCATCATCTGGGATCACCGGGGCGGGCAAGGGCGCCTAACCGGCCTAACCGGGCGTGGAACGCCTGGTCACGGATGCGCTAAAGTTCTCGCCGTCCCATCAATCGACGTCTGCGGGTGCCCGCGCCACCGCCGTCCGTAAGGGCGGTGAGCCCGGCGGCGGGGACCCCGCAGCACAACTAGACGAGCGCTCCGCTCGGGTCCGCCCGAGCGGAGCGTCCGCGTGTGAAGCGGCCGGCCGGCTCCGGCCGCCTACCGGAAAACGAGAACGAGGATCAGATGGCCACCAAAGCGATCGTCGGCGAGAAGGTCGGCATGACGCAGATCTGGGATGAGCAGCACCGCGCCATCCCGGTGACGGTCGTGCGCGTCGCTCCGGTCCGCGTCGTCCAGGTGAAGACCCAGGACCGGGACGGCTACTCGGCCCTGCAGGTCACCTACGGCACTCGCAAGGCCAGCCGGCTGAACCAGCCCGAGACGGGCCACTTCACGAGGGCCGGGGTCGAGCCGGGCAAGACCCTCGTCGAGCTGCGGGTGGACGACGCCAGCGTCTACACAGTCGGCCAGGAGCTGAGGGTCGACCTGTTGACGGTTGGCGATCGGGTGGACGTCACCGCCGTGAGCAAAGGCAAGGGTTTCGCCGGCGTCATGAAGCGCCACAACTTCAAGGGGCAGGGCGCCTCCCACGGGAACCACAAGCACCATCGGGCCCCGGGCTCGGTGGGTGCGTGTGCGACCCCCGCCCGTGTCTTCAAGGGCACCCGCATGGCCGGCCAAATGGGCGGGCAGCGAGTCACCACCCTCAACCTGGAGATCATCCAGGCCGACGTCGAGCGCGACCTGCTGCTGGTGAAGGGGGCGGTCCCCGGTCCCCGTGGTGCCGTGGTCCTCATCCGAGACGCGGTCAAGGGAGGCAAGTGATGGCGCTGACGGTCGAGGTCCGCCGCCAGGACGGCAGTGTGACCCGCAGCGTGCAACTCGACCTCTCCTGGTTCGGCGTGCAGCCCAACGTGCCGCTGATGCACCAGGTCATCACCGCCCAGCTGGCCGCCGCCCGGGCCGGGACGCAGAGCACGAAGACGAGGGCCGAGGTAAGAGGCGGGGGAAAGAAGCCGTTCCGCCAGAAGGGGACGGGAAGGGCTCGCCAGGGTTCGACCCGAGCGCCTCATTGGTCCGGGGGCGGCGTGGCACTGGGACCGAAGCCCCGCAAGTACAAGCAGAAAACGCCGAAGAAGATGATCGCGCTGGCGTTGCGGTCGGCCCTGTCTGACCGGGCGGCGTTGGGCAAGGTGGCGGTGATCGACGGCTGGGAGTTCGAAGCGCCGAAGACGAAGGAGGCCGCGGCCGCTCTGGTGGCCCTCGACCTGGCCGATACCCGGGTGCTCATCGTGCTCGACGGGGAGGACGAGGCCACCTACAAGTCGTTCCGGAACCTGGGCGATGTGCAGCTGATCCTGGCCGGCGAGCTCAATGCCTACGACGTGCTCTGCAACGACTGCGTGCTGTTCACCGAACGCACGCTCCCCGGTACCACGACCACTGCCGATCCGGATGACGAGGTGGCGGCACCGGTAGTAAAGGCGGCACCGGCCGGAAAGGCTGCCGCACCTCCGGCCGACGCCGCACCGGCCGCCGACGCCACGCCCGACGAGGACGACCCGGAGGTAGACGCGTGAACGATCCCCGCGACGTCCTGATCCGGCCGGTGGTATCGGAGAAGTCCTACGCCCTGCTCGATAACGGCGTGTACACCTTCGTCGTCCATCCCGATGCCAACAAGATCGAGATCCGCCAAGCCGTCGAGTCCATCTTTGGGGTCGAGGTCATCAAGGTGAACACCCTCAACCGCAAGGGCAAGCGCAAACGCATGCGCCGCGCGGCCGGATTCGGCACCCGCCCCGACACGAAACGAGCGGTCGTGACACTGGCCGCTGGCCAGCGCATCCCGCTGTTCGAGAGCTGACGAGGACCGACTCATGCCCTTACGCAAGCGCAAACCCACTTCCGCCGGCCGGCGATTCCAGTCCGTCTCGGACTTCTCTGAGATCACCAAGGATCATCCCGAGAAGTCGCTGCTGGCCCCCAAGTCCCGGACCGGAGGCCGCAACAGCTACGGTCGCAAGACGGCCCGCCATCGCGGCGGTGGCCACAAGCAGCAGTACCGCATCATCGACTTCAAGCGCGGCAAGGACGGCGTCCCGGCCACGGTGGCGGCCATCGAGTACGACCCCAACCGCAACGCCCGCATCTGCCTGCTCCACTACCACGACGGGGAGAAGCGCTACATCCTGGCTCCGGCCCGGGTGAAGGTCGGCGACGTGCTGCGCAGCGGTCAGGGCTCCGAGATCCGGCCGGGCAACGCCCTTCCGCTCCGCTACATCCCGGTCGGCTCGGTCATCCACAACGTCGAGCTCAAGCCGGGCGCCGGCGGCAAGATCGCCCGCGGCGCAGGGATGAGTGTGCAGCTGGTCGCCAAAGAAGGCGACTTCGCCACACTCCGCCTGCCCTCGACAGAGATGCGCCGGGTGCCTATCGACTGCCGGGGCACGGTCGGCGAGGTGGGCAACTCGGAGGCCGAACTGATCTCGATCGGCAAGGCCGGGCGCAACCGGTGGAAGGGCATCCGCCCGCAGACGCGCGGTGTGGCCATGAACCCGGTCGATCACCCCCTCGGTGGCGGTGAGGGCAAGACCTCGGGTGGTCGCCACCCGGTCTCGCCGTGGGGCAAGCCCGAAGGCCGCACCCGTGACAAGAACAAGCCGTCCCAGAAGCTCATCGTCCGTCGCCGCCGTACCCGCGGCGCCCGCAGGTAGGACCGGAGAGAGATGCCTCGCAGTTTGAAGAAGGGACCGTTCGTGGACGACCACCTCTTGAAGAAGGTGGACGACCTGAACTCCCGAAACGAGAAGCGGGTGATCAAGACGTGGTCAAGGCGCTCCACGATCATCCCCGACATGGTTGGCCACACGGTGGCCGTGCACGATGGCCGCAAGCATGTCCCCGTCTACATCACCGAATCGATGGTCGGTCACAAGCTGGGTGAGTTCGCGCCGACCAGGACCTTCCGCTTCCATGCCGGCCAAGAGCGCGCCGGTCGCCGCTGATGCCGGGACCGAAGACCAACGAGCACCGGCCGGGCACGCCGGTTGGGACGAGGGCCGTGCTGCGTTATGCCCGCGTCTCCCCCTACAAGGTGCGTGAGGTACTCGACCTCATCCGCGGCAAGCCGGTGGAGGACGCGCGCGACATCCTGCGCTTCTCCGACCGCGATGCCGCCATCTCGGTGGGCAAGTTGCTCGACTCGGCGGTGGCCAACGCCGCCCACAACGACGAGTTAGACCCTGAAGAGCTGTACGTCTCCGCCTGTTTCGCCGACGAGGGCACCACCATCAAGCGGTGGCGGCCTCGGGCGCGCGGCCGGGCGACGCGTATCCGCAAGCGCACGTGCCACGTGACCGTGATCGTGGCCCGGCTGCCGGAGGAGAAGCTGGGCCGGCTCCGAGCCCGCCAGGCCGCCGAAGCGGCCAGCCGCCGGGCCCGTCGGGTGGCTGGTGCCCGCAAGGCCGAAGGGGGCCGGGGCGGTCGAGGCCGCGGCGGTGGCGCAGCCGCGGCAGAGCCGACGGCGACGGCGACGGAAGTAGCCGAGGCGGCTGAGGCCGAGGGTATCGTCGATCCGCAGACGGAGGCCCTGGCCGCGGTGGAGGCCGTCGAGGCCGAGGAGCAGCCCGAGGTCGAGGCGGCCGCCGCCGATCCGACCGCGCTGGAGCTCCAGGAACAAGAGGCAGTCGAAGCGGTGGTGGAACCGGCGGCCGAGGCGGTCGTGGAACCCGGTGCTGAGCCGGTCGTGGAACCACCCGCCGGCAAACCCGGCGACGAGAGCGAGAAGGGCAAGTAATGGGTCAAAAGGTCAACCCGTATGGGTTCCGGCTCGGTGTGACCACCGAGTGGAAGTCCCGTTGGTTCAACGACCGGGACTACCAGCACTATCTGATCGAGGACTGGAAGATCCGCGACTATCTGATGCGCCAGCTCGAGCGGGCCGCGGTCAGCCGGATCGAGGTGGAGCGCACGCGGGATCGCCTCCGCATCGACGTCCACACCGCCCGTCCCGGCATCGTCATCGGCCGCCGCGGCGCCGAGGCGGACCGCCTCCGGATCAAGTTGGCGGAGATCACCGGGAACCCGAAGGTGCAGCTGAACATCCAGGAGATACGCCAGCCTGAGCTCGATGCCGCCCTGATGGCTCAGGGTATCGCCGACCAGTTGGCCGGACGCGTCAGCTTTCGCCGGGCCATGAAGCGCACCGTCCAGACGGTGCAGAAGGCCGGCGCCCAGGGGATCCGCGTCCAGTGCTCCGGCCGGCTCGGCGGCTCCGAGATGGCCCGCAAAGAGTTCTACCGAGAGGGCCGGGTCCCGTTGCACACCCTGCGGGCCGACATCGACTATGGCTTCCGCGAAGCCCGCACCACGTTCGGGCGCATCGGGGTGAAGGTCTGGATCTACAAGGGCGACATCCTGCCCTACAAGGTTTCGGCGGACGAGAAGATCGCCCGTGAAGCCAGCATGGCCACCGGTGACCCGGCCGGTGCGGGCCGGCCCCGGCGCGTCGTCACGGCCGGCGGCGGGCGGCGCCGTCCCGATCAGGGCGAGCCGGGTACCGAGGTGTCGGAGGGCGGCGGGCTGGCCGAGACGGCGTCGACGACCGGGGCGGAGGACGGCGAGGCGGTCGCGTCTCCGATTGTCGGGGCGGTTGATCCCGAGCTCGAGCGTCTCCTGGCCGAGGAAGAGGAAATCGAGCGCCGCACCCGCGAGCGCCACCACGAGGCCCCGCACTTCCAGAAGGACCCTGACTGATGTTGATGCCCCGCAAGGTCAAGCATCGCAAGACGCAACGCGGCCGGCTCTCCGGGCAGTCCAAGGGCGGCACCGTCATCACCTTCGGCGACTACGGGATCCAGGCCCTGGAGCCGGGGTGGATCACCGCCAGGCAGATCGAGGCCGCCCGTATCGCCATGACCCGCCACGTCAAGCGCGGCGGCAAGGTGTGGATCAGGATCTTCCCCGACAAGCCGGTCACGGCCAAGCCGGCGGAGA
>CAXMLU010000124.1:0-5172 GCA_964194255.1 uncultured bacterium | reverse complement strand
GCCGAGACGGTGGAGCTGCTGGCGGCGGCCGGCGCGGCCGGCCTATCGATCGAGGACTACGACCCCGCCACGGGGCGCGTCGACACGGTTGACATCTCTGTCGCGCGTATCGCCGCCGCGGCCGCGGCCTGCGACCAACACGGCATGCTGTTGACGGGCCGGGCTGAGAACCACATCCACGGAGTCACCGATCTTGACGACACGATCGCCCGCCTTCGGGCCTATCGCGACGCCGGCGCCCGGGCCGTCTACGCCCCCGGCCTCACCGACATAGACCAGATCGCTCGCGTCGTGCGCGAGGTGGACGCACCCGTGAACGTGTTGGCCCTGCGGCGGGGGCCGTCGGTGCCCGAGTTGGCCGCCGTCGGCGTACGCCGGGTGTCCACGGGCGGGGCGCTGGCCTGGGCGGCCTACGGCGGCCTCGTCGCCGCGGCCCGCGAATTGCAGAGCGAGGGGACCTCGACCTATCTCGATCGCGCCCTTCCGCCCGATCTCAAGTCCGCCGCGTTCCCCTGCTGAACGAACGCCAACCGCGGGATCCGACGGTGCCGGCCCTCATGGTTCAAGGGGTGTCGAGCGATGCCGGCAAGAGTCTGGTCGTGACCGCGCTCGGCCGGTGGCTCCATCGGCAAGGTATGACGGTTGTGCCCTTCAAAGCCCAGAACATGTCGAACAACGCCAGAGTGGTGGACGGCCGCGAGATCGGCACGGCCCAATGGCTCCAGGCGCTGGCGGCCGGCGTGCATCCCGACGTGCGCATGAACCCGATCCTCCTCAAGCCGGAGAGCAACACCCGCAGCCAGGTGGTCGTCGGCGGGGTGATGAGCGAAGAGCTCACCGCGGCACCGTGGCGGGGTCGCTCGGCCCGGCTGTGGCCGCACGTCACTGAGGCATGGCGCTCTCTTTCGAGCGACTTCGATGTGGTGCTCATCGAGGGCGGCGCCGGCAGCCCCGTTGAGACCAACCTGTGGGCCGACGACATCGTGAATATGGCCGTAGCCGACCTCGCTGATGCCCCCGTCGTGCTGGTCGCCGACATCGACCGGGGTGGCGCCTTCGCCCATCTCTTCGGGACGTGGGCCTTACTCCCTCCACGGTGGCAGCGTCGGATCGAAGGGTTCGAAGCCGCCTGGTCCCCGGGCTCGGCACGCAGCTCTGGCTCAACCCACGTACCGATACGGTGAAAAGCGTAGTCCCGTTACCAGGTCGGGGCGGACGGCCGCCGAGCCGCCAGCGCGGCCGCTTCGGAAGGCGTGGTGGGCCCAAACGCGACGTTGCCGCCCGGTAAATCCAGCCGGATCCTGGCCAGCTCGTCGCGGGTGAAAGCGGGCTTGCCGACCACCGGCTTGACCCCGTAGAGGCGCATGGCGTTGGTGCCGAGCACCTTGGCCTTGATGGCTGGAGTCAGGGACGGGTAGCCATAGCGAGTCTGGAATTCCTCACTGATCTGGAACGTTCGGAATGCCTGAATCTGGTCCTGCGGCGAGCCGTACCAGATCGAGTCGGTGCCCCAAAGCACGTTGTCCTCCCCTACGAACTTGAGCAGCTTGCCGAGCACATGAGCCGCCTCGGTCGGCGAGCGGAGCAGGTTGAACCACGACGTTCCCATCTCCGCGTACACGTTTTTGTTGGGCGCAATGCCGGCGGTGAGCAGCGAGTTGACCAGGCGGTTGGTCCCGTGGCCGGCGGTCGCGGGGGTAAAGGGGCCCTCCCGGACGCCCTGCTCCCAACCGGAGTGGTAGACGACAAAGCTGACGTCGGCGTGCCGCTTGGCGGCGGGACCGATGTCGACAGGATCGTTGTAGGGCGCGGGCACGAGACCCTTGTGGACACAGATCCGCGGCAGGCCGAGCTCCACTGTCTTGCGGATGAGCGCCTCTCCCACCTGGGGAACGCCAGACTCGTGATCGTCCAACCACCAGGGGACCCCGGGAGTGTGGGTGTACACCTTCCAGGCCGCCAGCGGATAGGTCGTCGCCATCTGTTCCATGCCCGCGAGGACGACAGGGAGGGGGAAATGGGTGGGTTGGGCCTCGCCGTGTACGAGTAACCGGTCGTCGTGAGAAAGGGTGTGCGCGACCTGCCGGACCCGGTCCCGGACAACGATCGATTCGGGGCTGTGCTCGGGGAGCAACGGCAGCGACGAGATGATCGCCATCGACGTGTCGCTGCGGAGAAACATGAGGTCAAGAAAGTGGGTCGCCGAAAAACAATCGTGGGGGTTCGGGTCGCCACAACGGGCTTGAGGGAAAGCCAGGGATTGGAGGAGGTCCGGCGCACTCCGAGACAGCGGATCGACCGTGTAGTCGAGCAGGTGTCCCTGGACATCGAAGATGAACTCGGATCCGCCCAGGACCGACGTCGCCACCTCCGGTTCGGTCGTCGCTTCCTTGGGGATCGAGTAGGTCCCCCCCGGTGATGTTCGCCCGGTCGTGGAGGAAGTTCCGTGCCGGGCCGCATCTTTGCTGCACGCATCGAGGGCGAGCAGGGTGGTGGCCGCGCCACACGCCGACAGCAGAAAGCGACGCCGGCTGATCCCGGTGCGCCGGGCGTTCTCTTCGCATGCGGCGCGGGCCCGGCGAATGGCTTCACTGACGATGGGCGATAGCGGCGCGGGGACGTACTCGTCATTGGCGACGGGCGTAAGGGTGATGGGAAGGCCCGGATCCTCCTCGTCCCACGGCAGACTCCAGCGCATGTGGCGCCGACGCTAACGGTTCGAACCCGTCGGGAGGCATCGATAACCTTTCCCTATGTAGTTAGTAATAAATTGATCTTTGACCTTTTGGTAAGCCAGGCAGATGATGGACCTATGGATGCCGTCGGTGCGTTGGAGCTCGCCGGTTTCGGTGTGGGGATGTGTTATGGCGCGTTCGGGGCCGGGGGGTCGGCATTTGCCACCCCCGTCCTTGCGCTTCTGGGCGTCCCCGCCATCGTGGCCGTGGCGTCACCGCTTCCGGCCGCGCTCCCGGCCGCCGCCGCCGGCGCGTGGTCCTACTTGCGACGGGGCCAATTCGACGGCCGTATCGCCCTCTACACGGTGGCCGGGGGCCTTCCGGCGGCGGCGGCTGGGGGCCTGCTGGCGCCGCGGATCGGCGGACCGGTCCTGCTCGTGCTGTCCGGTGTCGTGCTCGTCATCGTGGGCGGGCTGATGTTGAAGCCCCACCTCGCCGCTCCCTCGTTGCACCATGTCAATCCGGCCCTGATTCTCGGCGGGGCGGCCGCGGTGGGATTCGTGAGCGGGCTGCTGGCCAACGGTGGTGGTTTCCTGCTCGTTCCCTTCTTTTTGCTCGTCCTCGGGCTTGGCATGCGCCGAGCCACGGGCACGAGCCTCGTCGCCGCGGCCGCGCTGGCCGTACCCAGCCTGATCGCCCACTGGACGGTGGGCGACATCGACTGGCGGGTGGCCGGACTCTTCGCCATCGGCCTCGTGCCCGGAACCATCCTCGGTTCCCGGCTCGCGCCGCTTGTGCGTGGTGACCGTCTCCAGCGCGGCTTCGGGGTGGTCCTCATTGCCTTCGCCGCCGTGTTTCTCGCCAGCCGGGCGTAGCTCAGCGACGTGTCGTGAAGACATCCTGTGGACAGATGGTGAGAACGTCCGCGCCGGAGTCCGTCACCATGACGGTGTGCTCGAACTGAGCCGTCCGTGACAGGTCGGCCGTGACCGCCGTCCAGCCGTCCTCCCACATCACGTGGCGCCACGTACCCATGGTGATCATCGGCTCGATGGTGAAGAACATGCCGGGCCTCATTAGGGTCCGCGCCGCCGGCTCGTAGTAGTGCGGCACATGGGGATCGCGGTGGAACGTCTCGCCGACCCCATGGCCGACGAAGGCCCGCACGATGCCGTAGTGGTGGGCCGTGGCGTGCTCTTCGATGGCTCGGCCGATGTCGGAGATGGGCCGACCGGGCCGCACCGCATCGATGCCACGGGCCAGGCATTCGTTCGTCGTCTCCACCAGCTGCCTCGACGCGGCGTCGACATCGCCAACCAGATAGGTCGCCGAACAGTCACCATGCATGCCATCCAGATAGATGGTCACGTCGAGGTTGACAATGTCGCCGTCCTCGAGACGGCGGTCGTCGGGGATCCCATGGCAGATCACCTCGTTGACCGAGGTGCAGAGCGACCGACTGTATCCGTGATAGTTCAGCGTGGACGGATACCCGCCGCGATCGATATAGGCCTGGTGGGCCAGTTCATCGAGGTGGTCGGTCGTGACGCCGGGCGCCACCGCCGCACCCACCTCGGAAAGGACTTCGGCCGCGGCCCGGCAGGCGGTCCGCATGCGCGCGATCCGTCCGGGGTCGACCAGGTCAGCGGCCGTGAGCGAGCGGGGCAGGCCGGGCTCGCCCGTGTCGGCATAGTCGGGCCGGGCGATCTCGGAAGGTACGGAGCGAGGCGGGCTCAGCCGTCCCGGCCGTACTGACCGGACCGGTGCATTCGTGGGGGGCTCGGTCCGATGACAGCGCTTGAACTTGCGCCCACTGCCGCACCAGCACGGATCATTGGCATGCAACATCACGCGCTCATTGTACGACCGAGCCGCAGATACGCGGGATGGTGGCTACGGATGGCAATGCACGACACCGACCGTCAGCACCGCGCAGCCGTCGGTCGCCGGCGCTGTGCTGGTCGGCGGGAACTACGGTGCGCGGGTGCTGACCGACGAGGAGGCGATGCTCGAAGCGCTGGCCGAGGCAGCGCTGGCTTCCCAGCATGGCGACGTGCCCATCGGCGCGGTAGTGCTGCGTGACGGCGTCGTCATTGCTCGCCGGCACAACGAGCGGGAGCTGACGGGCGACCCGACCGCGCACGCCGAGATCCTCGCCATCCGTGACGCCGCGACCCTCACCGGCGGCTGGAGGCTGGACGGCACCACGCTGGTGGCGACCCTGGAGCCGTGCGCCATGTGCGCGGGAGCCCTGGTGGCCGCCCGCGTCGGCCGGCTGGTGTTCGGCGCACCCGATCCCAAGGGAGGGGCCTGCGGTTCGCTCTACAACCTCTGCGTGGACCCCCGGTTGAACCACGAGCTCCCGGTCACCCCCGGGGTGCTGGCCGAGCAGTCGACGGCCCTACTGGAAGGCTTCTTTGCCGGCCTGCGGAAGCGAACGGTCGGGTAATCTGACCCGGCGAGGAGGGATGCGAGAGCGGCCGAATCGGACGGTCTC